>CALRLJ020000310.1:0-4728 GCA_943368635.1 Sediminibacterium ginsengisoli
GACATCGCGCTCATTGGCGCCGCTGCTCTGCTAGCAACAGCTTACGGCACGGCCGATATTGGCTCGATCCTGCAGAGCGCCCGTGCGGGGGCAGGTGGAATCCTTGCGGTGGTAGCAGCAAGCCTGCTGGCTCTCGCGGCAATTCTCAAGTCTGCCCAGTTTCCAACCCATGGCTGGCTGATCGAGGTCATGGAAACGCCCACGCCCGTGTCGGCGCTACTTCATGCGGGCGTGATCAATGCAGGCGGGTTCCTGCTGATACGCTTCGCTGACGTCATGCTGCTCGCACCCAGCATTCTCGCCATCCTCGTGATGATCGGCGGCTTCACAGCGCTTTTCGGCAGCCTGGTCATGCTGACACAACCGGCAGTGAAGACGTCGCTCGCATGGTCGACTGTCGCGCAGATGGGCTTCATGATTTTACAGTGCGGGCTGGCGCTCTTTCCCCTGGCGTTGCTGCACATCGTGGCTCACTCGCTCTACAAAGCTCATGCCTTCCTCTCCTCCGGCGGTGCTGTCGAAAGGGTTGCCGCGATCCGAAGGCCAGGACCTGTCGCAATCCCTAGCGCCGGGGCGGTTGGTCGGGCCTTTATGGCTGCGCTCATCATCTACCTCCTGGTAGGGCTCGGTTTCGGGCTGACCCATAAGTCGCCACAGGCCATCGCGCTCGGGGCCATTCTGATTTTCGGCGTCGCTTACATGCTGGCGCAGGGGTTCGCTGACGCCACGCCGAAGGCACTTACACGGCGGACCGTGGTCTACGCCGTGGCGACCTCGATAGGCTACTTCGCGCTGCAGACCGCCGCGGCCTCGCTCACCGCC
Source organism: Sediminibacterium ginsengisoli (assembly GCA_943368635.1). GTDB lineage: Bacteria > Pseudomonadota > Alphaproteobacteria > Rhizobiales > Xanthobacteraceae > Afipia. The sequence continues at coordinate 823 of CALRLJ020000310.1, forward strand.
GGCATTCTACCGGCCACACCAACGCCGGGTTCGTTGGACTGGTTGCTCATCGCGCTTGCGGTCATCAGCTTTGGCCTTATCGCAATCGTGCAGGCCATGTTCCCGCTCTGGGCGTATCACCCCGCCGCTGCCGGGCTGCGCGTGCATCTCTCAAATGGCTTTTATGCAAACGCCGCATTCGACCGCATCGTCGGCGGTTGGTCCACCCGCACCGCCTCATCAACGCCGGAGCTCTAAGATGTCTGATCCCCATCAGTTCTCGCTGGCCGAACTCAAAAGCATCGCGACTGCGGCGGATCGTGCCGCTCGAGCCGTTCCTCCCCTCTGGCCTCTGGCGTCAAGCGTTGCCGTCAATCCTTTTCTCGGGCAGACCGGCGAGACCTTGGCAATGGCCGGCGCGCGGCTTGCGCGCGTTGCTGGCGTTGCCGTCACGATGCCGAGGCGCTGGTACGCCGAGAGAATTTGCGCCGGTGCTATTTCCGACGAGGACCTGTTCGCGGCCTGGATACGCACACCGGCACATTTAAGGCCTGCTACCTTGGCTGATTTGAAGGCCGCCGCAATTCTGAACACGCCCAAACCCCAGGCCCTCCTAACGATTGCGGATCTCGCAGCGGAAGTTTCAGGAATCGACTGGCCGAGCCTGATCGCCGAGCGCTTCGGTGCTTGGGCGGCGGGATACTTTGACAAGGGCCAGGCACTCTGGGCTGCGCCACATGGCAAGAGCGCCTATGCGGCCTGGCAGGCCGTGGCCACCCACGATCTGACGCCGGAAATCGCGGGGCTGCCGGGGTTCGCGCGTCATGTATCGGAAGCTCCCGATAGCGCCATCGCCGCTATCGCCCGTGTCACTGATCGGCTTTATCTCGGCGAATCCGCGATAGAAAGCTACTTCCACCAGATGCTTATGACGTTGGGAGGCTGGGCTCAGTATGCGCGCTACCAGCTCTGGCAGGCAGAACTGACTGGCGGGTCGGACGAGGTAGTCACCGACCTCCTTGCGATCAGGTTGATCTGGGAGGAAGCTTTGTTTCTTCGCTACGGCCCGAAGATCTCTGACAAGTGGTCGAGCGTGCTAGAAGCGCATGGGGTGCCAATACAAGCAACTCCCGACCTCGTGATCGACGTAATACTGCAAGAGTCTGCGGAGTGTTCAGCTCAGCGCGCGCTCGCGAAGACACTTGCGAAGCCGTCTCCAAAAACAAGCCAAGATCTCCCCTTGCTACAGGCCGCGTTCTGCATAGATGTGCGCTCGGAGGTGTTCCGCCGCGCGCTTGAAAGTGTGAACCCTCAAATTCAAACGCTCGGCTTCGCGGGCTTTTTCGGTCTTGGCATATCGCATCGGCGCTTTTCTTCTGATGTCGAGGAATTGCGGCTGCCGGTTCTGCTCAATCCAAGTCTCAGGTCGTGCTCCGGAACGCCTGATGCGGTGACGGCTGATCAGTTTGCGAGGGTCACGGCGCGAGCGACACGCGCTTGGGGACGGTTCAAGCTCGCCGCAGTTTCGTCCTTCGCCTTTGTCGAGGCGACAGGTCCGCTCTATATCGGCAAGCTCTTGAGCGATACTTTTTTACTCCATGGCCGGCTAACGCCAAACGATCCCGCGCCCCGGCTCGACCCAGCCCTCGATCTTGAAACCCGTACCACAATTGCCGAAGCGGTGCTGCGGGCCATGTCATTGACTAAGCGCTTCGCGCGGCTCGTCCTGTTGGCGGGACATGGCGCCAATGTCGTCAACAACCCTCATGCTAGCGGACTGCATTGCGGCGCCTGTGGCGGTTATTCAGGGGAAGTAAACGCCCGCCTTCTCTCCGCGATTTTGAATGATCCGGCGGTTAGGACGAGGTTGAGCACAAAGGGACTTGATATCCCGGAAGAAACGCTCTTTTTGGCGGCGCTTCACGATACAACGACGGATCAGGTAACGCTCTACGCAGAAGATCAACCCTCCGACGCCCACCGCAACGATATTAGCCAAGCCAAGATCTGGCTTGCTGCGGCGGCAAAGCTCACACGGGGCGAGCGCGCACTGCGATTGCCCCGCGCAAAAAGAGAAGGCGCAGTGGCAAGACGTAGCCGCGACTGGGCAGAGACACGGCCTGAATGGGCGCTTGCAGGATGTAAAGCTTTTGTCGCCGCACCTCGGCCGCGAACAGCCGGAAAGAACTTCGAAGGACGCGCTTTCCTGCACGAGTACGATTGGAAACAAGACGCGAGCTTCGGCGTATTGGCATTGATCATGACGGCGCCAGTCGTCGTGGCGAGTTGGATTAGCCTGCAGTATTACGGATCGACGGTTGCGCCCGATGTGTTCGGAAGTGGGAACAAGCTTCTGCACAACGTCACAGGCGGTATCGGTGTCGTAGAGGGCAACGGAGGCTTGCTCCGGGCTGGGCTTCCCTGGCAATCAGTTCATGACGGCAAGTCCTACGCGCACGAACCGCTGCGTCTGTCGGTCTGCATTGAGGCGCCTCGCCAAGCGATGAGCGATATCCTAAGTCGCCATGACAACGTGCGAGCCTTGTTTGACAATGGCTGGCTGCACCTTTTTGCCTTAGATGATGAGGGTCGCATGGCCTGGCGTTACGCCGGTGATCTGCAATGGACTCAGATGGACGACGCTAAATCCCCCACACCGATAAGTAGCTGTCTGAAGGCGGCGCTCTGAGCTGCACAAGGCCGCCGCGATCAGCCAACTTCTATGACATGCGATTCAAACTCCTCCCGGCAATCACGAGGTGCCGATTCGACGAAACAAAGTGGGAGACTGTTGTCCATGGTGAGGAAGGAGCGCTGCTACCGAGACACGATAGCGATACTAACCTCGATGCATGGCAAGGAGCGTGTCATTGGTCCGATTCTAAGAGACAAGTTAGGACTGATCGTCGCGTCCGCCGCGAGCGTCAATACCGATCAGTTCGGAACTTTTAGTCGCGAAGTTGCACGGTCCGGGTCCCAGCTCGATACGGCCAGAGCTAAGATCGCCGCAGCTTTCAAATATGCGCCGGCTGCACGTGTCGGTTTAGCGAGCGAGGGCAGCTTCGGACCTCATCCTAACATTCCCTTTTTGGCTATAGGGCGCGAACTTGTTCTGATGGTCGATCAAGAAAGCGGTCTCGAACTGACCGGATATGACGCCAGCATCGACACCAATTTTGGCTTCATCGTCGCGAAAGATCGAGAAGCGGCCTTCGCCTTTGCGCAACGCGCTCGGTTTCCCGAACACGGCCTAATCGTCATGGGCTGTCGCGACGAGCAACCCGCTCCTGACCTCTTACTCAACAAGGAAATTACCGAAGCAGCCGCGCTGGATGCCGCAGTCCAAGAAGCGCTGAGGCGCTGCGGCGCTGCCTTTGTCGAGACAGACATGCGCGCGCATCGTAATCCAACCCGCATGAGTGCGATCGCGCGTGCCACACGAGATCTGGCTCGTCGATTTAACAGTCAGTGCCCCAATTGTAACCATCCCGGCTTTGACGTGATGGTGCGGATTCCCGGACTGCCATGCGCTTGGTGCGGTGAGCCGACGCGCGCAATTATCGCCGAAGTCCTTATTTGCCAGTCCTGCGGATACAGACAGGAACGGTCCACCACGACTGCCTCAACCGCAGAACCCGGTAAATGCAATAACTGCAATCCTTAGAATCGACTAATGCTTATCCACGAGCAAACCAAGGCGCCGCAAATTCCATAACCGCTCATTACGCGAATCTAGGTCAGTTGTGCTTGCCAGCGCAGAGACCGTTCCAGAAATTTACAAACACCGAATTATCGTCGTCGTTGTCCATCACCACGATTTTTCTCTCCGGTACTGACACGAACTGTTTCATCCCGGTGTAACCACCAAAACCATTCTTGGCGTTGACCGTGCCGCACACGGCAGTTACTTGCAAGCCTTTGAATTTT
>CALRLJ020000311.1:0-4727 GCA_943368635.1 Sediminibacterium ginsengisoli
GGCGCGTATCTCAATGCAGTCAGCAATATCCTTGCCGGCAATCTCGGAACCCATCCGATCTATCTCTGGACGCTGCCGATGTTTCATTGCAACGGCTGGTGCTTTCCATGGACCATCGCGGCATCCGCCGGGATCAATGTCTGCCTGCGTAAGGTCGATCCAGCCAAAATCTTTGAGCTGATCCCGAAGCATGGCGTAACCCACATGTGCGGCGCGCCGATTGTGTTCAACACGCTGATCAATGCGCCCGGCGCGCCCAAAGGATCATCGGAGAGCAAGTCCGCAAAGCCGGTCGTGGGATTGATCGCCGGTGCAGCGCCGCCCGTGGCCGTGCTTGAGGGCGCCGAGAGCATCGGCATCAAGCTGACCCACGTCTATGGCCTGACGGAGGTCTACGGCCCCGCCTCCGTATGTGCCGAACAACCCGGCTGGGACGATCTGCCCGCGGATCAGCGCGCGCAGCTGAAGCGCCGTCAGGGCGTGCCCTATCCGCTTGAAGAAGCCGTCACCGTACTCGACCCGGAAACGATGCAGCCCGTGCCGCGCGATGGCGAAACAATCGGCGAGGTCATGATCCGCGGCAACATCGTCATGAAGGGCTACCTGAAAAACGAGAAGGCCACCCAGGAGGCTTTCGAAGGCGGCTGGTTTCACACCGGCGATCTCGGCGTGCTCGATGAGTTTGGCTACGTCATCATCAAGGACCGCTCCAAGGACATCATCATTTCGGGCGGCGAGAATATCTCGTCGGTCGAGGTCGAAGACATCTTGTACAAGCACCCTGCGATCCTCTTTGCCGCTGTGGTCGCCAAACCCGACGCCAAATGGGGCGAGGTGCCCTGCGCTTTTGTCGAACTGAAGGACGGCGCGAGCGCAACCGAAACCGAGATCCTCGCTTACTGCAAAAATCTATTGCCGGGATTTAAATCGCCGAAGTCCGTTGTGTTCGGGGTAATCCCGAAGACATCGACCGGCAAGATCCAGAAGTTCATGCTGCGCGATCAGGCAAATTCGGCGAAGGCGATCTCCGCCTGATATTCAGGCGTCTATGGTCAATCGCATCCCATCATAACCCGCCTCAATTCCGGGCGGTAATTTCGCTTGCAGCACGCTGTAATCGAGATCCGAATGCAGGTTGGTCAGCACCGCTCGGCGGGGCTTGAATTTCGCGATCCATGACAACGCGTCGTCGAGGCTGAAATGACTCGGATGCGGCGCATAGCGCAACGCATCGATGATCCACAGATCGAGGTTTTCCAGCGCGTGAAAACTCTCAGATGGAATGTCGTGCAGATCCGGCGTGTAGGCGGCGTTGCCGATGCGATAGCCAAGCGCGGGGATATTGCCGTGCTGAACCAGAAACGCGGTCAGGGCGAGGGAACCACCCTTCCCGTCGATGCTTTCGGTTTCACCCGCTTCGATAGACCGCTTCTCGAGGATCGCCGGATAGTCGCTACCCGGCGCCTGCTCGAAGCAATAGGCGAAGCGCGAGAGGATGTCCTTACCGGTTGCCTTGTTGAGATAAACCGGAATCCGCTTGCGTTGATGCAACACAACTGAGCGCAGATCGTCGATGCCGTGAGTCTGGTCGGCATGCTCGTGAGTCAAGAATGTTGCTTCCAGATGATCCACGTTCGCGTCGATCAACTGCTCGCGCAGGTCCGGCGAGGTGTCGATCAGCACGCGCGTGATGCCGCTCGTGCTGGCCTTCTCAGCCAGCAGAGAGCAGCGGCGGCGACGGTTCCTGGGATTGCTCGGATCGCAGGCACCCCACCCCAGCGCGGGACGCGGGACGCCGGCTGACGATCCGGAGCCGAGAATGGTCAGGGTCACCGTCATGCGGCTTTAGCGCCCGTGCGCGGCACCTTGTCGAACAGCCGGAAGAAGTTGTCCGTGGTCTGTTGCGCGATCTCATCGAGTGACACTCCGCGCGTCTCCGCCAGCACTCGGGCGGTCTCAGTCACGAAGGATGGCTCGTTGCGCTTGCCGCGAAATTTTCCGGGCGCGAGATACGGCGCGTCGGTTTCCACCATGATCCGGTCAGCAGGTAGTTCGGCCGCGATGTCACGGATCGCTTGCGAATTCTTGAACGTCAGGATGCCAGTGAAGGAAATCGACAGGCCAAGCTTGATCGCCTTCATCGCAAGCTCGTGGCCGCCAGTGTAGCAATGCAGCACGGCTTTGAACGGCCCCTTGGCAATCTCGTCTTCAAGGATGCGGCCGCAGGCTTCATCCGCTTCGCGGGTATGGATCACAAGCGGCAAACCAGTCACCCGCGCAGCCGCGATATGGGCACGAAAGCCGCGCTCCTGCGCTTCCGGCGATCCGTCCTTATAGAAATTATCCAGCCCCGCCTCGCCCAGCGCCACCACCTTCGGATGTTTGGTCAGCGCGATCAGTTCATCCGATGTGATGCCATCTTCTTCATCGGCATGATGCGGATGCGTGCCGACCGAGCAATAGACATTCGGAAACCGCGCCGTGATTGCAAGCAATCCATCGAGCCGCCGAACCCGCGTCGAGATCGTGACGATGCGTCCGATCCCTGCGGCCTCGGCACGCGCGACAATGGCGTCGAGATCGGCGGCGAAGTCCGGAAAATCGAGGTGGCAATGACTATCGACAAGCATCAGGCTTAACTCGGTGAGTCTTCTTTAGGCTCGACATAACGCGGGAAAATCGGCGCCGGCGGCGGCAATTGGGTGCCGCCCTTGATCCGGGTGCCCAGAGAAGCGAAGTCGCGCGCGGTTGGCGTGATGCCGAGAATATCCAGCAGCTTGGCGCATGCATCCGGCATTGCCGGCTGCGCGAGGATCGCGATCTGCCGCACCACCTCAGCGGTGACATACAACACCGTCTGCTGGCGCGCAGGATCGGTCTTGGCGAGCGCCCACGGCGCTTCACCCGCGAAATAGCGGTTGGCTTCGGCCACCACAGCCCAGATCGCATTGAGTGCGTGATGGATCTGCTGCGTGTTCATGGCGGTACGCGCCTGTTCGAGCATGGCATCGGCCATTGCGAGAATGACCTTGTCGTTGTCGCTGAATGCGCCGGGCTCGGGCAGTACGCCTTGATACTGCTTGCCGATCATCGACAGCGAGCGCTGTGCGAGATTGCCGAGATCGTTGGCGAGGTCTGCATTGGTGCGCGCGACAATTGCTTCGTGATTGTAGTTACCGTCCTGACCGAACGGCACTTCGCGCAGGAAGAAGTAGCGCAATTGGTCCACGCCGTAGGCATCGGCAAGACTGAACGGATCGACCACGTTGCCGACCGACTTCGACATTTTCTCGCCGCGGTTGAACAGGAAGCCGTGCGCGAACACGCGCTTCTGCACGGGAATGCCCGCCGACATCAGGAAGGCCGGCCAGTACACCGCGTGAAAGCGAATGATGTCCTTGCCGATGATATGAACATCGGCCGGCCAATAGCGCCAATTCTTGTCACCCTCATCCGGGAAGCCGACACCGGTGATGTAGTTGGTCAGGGCATCGACCCACACATACATCACGTGCTCTTCGTCGTCCGGCACCTTCACGCCCCAGTCGAATGTGGTGCGCGAGATCGATAGATCTTTCAGGCCGCTTTTGACGAAACTGATGACTTCATTCTTCCGCGAGTCCGGACCGATGAAATCCGGCTGGTTCTCGTAAAGCGCGAGCAGCTTGTCCTGATAGGCGGAGAGCCTGAAGAAGTAACTTTTCTCCTCGACCCACTCGACCGGTGTGCCTTGCGGGCCGCGGCGCACCTTATCCTCGCCTACGACGGTTTCGTCTTCGGCATAGTAGGCTTCGTCGCGGACGGAATACCAGCCGGCGTAGCTATCCAGATAGATGTCGTCGTTCACCAGCATCCGTTTCCAGATTTCCTGGCTCGATTCGTGATGCTGCTTTTCCGAGGTGCGAATGAAGCGGTCGTAGGAAATATTCAGGCGCTGATCCATTTCCTTGAAGCGCTCGGCATTGCGCGTCGCCAGATCCAGTGGCGTCATGCCTTCTTTCTGCGCTGTCTGGACCATCTTCTGACCGTGCTCGTCGGTGCCGGTCAGGAAAAACACATCTTTGCCGTCGAGACGCTGGAAGCGAGCGAGCGCATCGGTGGCAATCGCTTCATAGGCGTGACCGATGTGCGGAGCGCCATTCGGATAAGCGATCGCGGTCGTGATGTAGAACGAGTTCTTCGAACGATTGTTTGCTGCATGCTGCGGGGCGACCGGCGCTTTGGGCTTGGCAGGTTTTGTTGAAGCTTTTTCCGCCACCGGCTTTACGGATTGCGGCGTCTTCGCGGCGCGCTTCTTAGCGACTGTTTTTTTGACGGCAGACTTTTTCGCACCGCCCCTCTTGGCAGCAACTTTTTTGGCCGCCGATTTCTTTGCGACTTTCTTCGCTACCTTCTTGGCCGTTTTCTTCACGGTCTTCTTGCCCGTTTTTTTGGCCGTCTTCTTGGCAGCCGCTTTGCGCCCCTTCTTCTTCGATGAAGCCGACGCGCGCCGAGACGCCGCCTTGCGAGCCATTTTGACTGCCTGCTTTTTCTTCTTCGCAGCGGGTTTCTTGGCTTTGGCCATCACGGTTCCTTGGAATTCAAACGGCGCAGACGTGTGCGCGATCACTTGAGATATGGTGTTGCGAAAACCGCTGAGAGTGTCCGGTTAGCGAGCCGGCGGACGAACCGCGGTGGCTTCGGCGAGCATGCCAAATATAGAGAAAACCAGCGGTTTTCGCTCCAGA
>CALRLJ020000312.1:0-4726 GCA_943368635.1 Sediminibacterium ginsengisoli
TTGAGTTTTACCAACAAGAGAGCAACCAGACCCTTCGTGGTGCGGGCGACCGGTGATGTTGTCGCACTGATGACGCTTCACCGCGACGTGGGCGAGGCTTTAACGCGCGCCGGTCTGGGACGTTGGGTGACCCGGCATTTCACGCCGCACATGACGCTGCTCTATGACAGGCGGCTCGTGGAAGAACATATGATCGAACCGTTCGGCTGGACGGTGACCGATTTCGTTCTGGTCCACAGTCTTGTCGGTCAGGGCAGGCACATTCATCTCGCGCGCTGGCCGCAACAGCGCTAAATCCTGAACCGGACATGCGAGGGATTGAATTTGCCCATCACCATCTACGGTATCAAGAACTGCGACACGATGAAGAAAGCCCGCGCGTGGCTGGACAAGCACGGCGTCGATTACAATTTCCACGACTACAAAACTGCAGGCATCGACAAGGAACAACTTGCGCGCTGGAGCAAAGCGGTGGGCTGGGAGATGCTGCTGAACCGGGCCGGCACCACGTTCCGAAAACTGCCGGACGCCGACAAGGACAACATGACCGAGAAGAAGGCGATAGCGCTGATGCTCGCGCAGCCATCGATGATCAAACGTCCCGTTATCGAGAACGGCAGCAAGCTGCTGGTCGGCTTCAAGCCGGAGAACTACGAGGCGCTCAAGTAGACTGCGCTGGCGGTATCGCCGCTGCGGCGGTCAAGTCTTCATTCGAGGCTCAGGAACTAAGCGCCTGTAAAATCTCGGTGATATGCGGATTTCTCTTGAGGGGTGCGGCGTTCTGGCGCAGGTTCTGCAGGCCACAATTTTACCGCCGCTTTTCCTTCAGAGATCCCCATGATAGTCACCACCGCTTCGTCAGTGCCAGCCGCAACGCGATCGCCCTGGTACTCAGTACTCTATATCCAGGTGTTGATCGCCATCGCGTTCGGCATTCTGGTCGGGCATTTCTATCCCGGTTTGGGCAAGGCTCTGAAGCCGCTCGGCGACGGATTTATCTCGCTGATCAAGATGATGATCGCGCCCGTGATTTTCTGCACGGTTGTGCATGGCATTTCCTCGATGGGCGATCTCAAGCGCGTCGGGCGGGTCGGACTTAAGGCGCTGCTGTATTTTGAAGTCGTCTCGACAATCGCGTTGCTCGTCGGCCTTCTCATTGGAGAAATTATCCAGCCAGGCAACGGCTTCAACATCGATCCGGCAACGCTCGATCCGAAAGCGGTCGCGACTTACGTCCACAAGGCGAGTGAACAGGGAATCGTCGCACATCTGATGGCGATTATTCCGGAAAGCTTTATCGGCGCGCTCGCCAAGGGCGATCTGTTGCAGGTGTTGCTGGTGTCGATCCTGTCCGGCTTTTCGATTGCCTTTATGGGGAAGGCGGGAGAGCCCATCGCGAATGCCATCGACAAGGCCGCGCAGATGTTCTTCGGCGTGATCCGCATCATCGTGCGTGCGGCTCCGGTCGGTGCATTCGGTGCGATGGCTTTCACGGTCGGCGCTTACGGCCTCGGCTCGCTGTGGAATCTGGCGGCGCTGATCGGCACGTTCTATCTGACGAGCATTCTGTTCGTCCTGTTTGTGCTCGGCGGCATTGCGCGGTTCTCGGGATTCTCGATCCTGCGGTTCATTGCCTACATCAAGGACGAGCTTCTGATCGTGCTTGGCACGAGCTCATCAGAGACCGTGTTGCCCAATATGATCAAAAAAATGGAGCGGCTCGGCGCATCGCGCGGTGTGGTCGGCCTGGTGATACCAACGGGTTACAGTTTCAACCTCGATGGCACCAACATCTACATGACGCTGGCGACGCTGTTCCTTGCACAGGCAACCAACACGCATCTCACGATCTGGCAGGAGCTTGGCATTCTCGGTGTCGCGATCCTCACGTCCAAAGGCGCGTCGGGGGTTACCGGCGCAGGCTTTATCACGCTGGCGGCCACGCTTTCGATCGTGCCGGATATTCCGATTGCGTCGCTGGCCATCCTTGTCGGCATCGACAAGTTCATGAGCGAATGCCGCGCGCTGACCAACCTGGTCGGCAATGGTGTTGCAACCGTTGTCATCAGCCGGTGGGAGGGCGAACTCGACAAGGACAAATTGCACGAGGCAATGGCGCATCCCATCGAGCTTGGCGAGGAGATGGAGCAGACAGGCGCGGTTGCGTGATCCCGTGCCGGCGATAAACGAGTTCGCCGCGAGCGGCGCTAGACGAACTCGATGGTATCGCCGGGGACAATGCGGCCGGGCAGCTTGTGAAACAAATCCCGGTCGATCACGGACCGCAGGACCGGGGTCGGCGGAACGTCGTTGGCGCGCATCAGGTTCTTGATTTCGAAGCCGCCGTCGTCGCTGATTGTTTTCAATGAGGCGAGGATACGATTGACGCCGGCGCCGTCGGAAAACGGCATCAAGAGCCGTTCGTAGTCGACCTTGCGGCCGTAAAGGTCTTCAACCTTCGCGATCGAGTAAACCGGTAGCCGCCGCCGGACGCATTCGTAATAGAATGGCATGACAAGCGGCTCGAGCTTGGCGCCGAGATACTCGTCGAGGTAGCGCCCCTTGCCGGTGGTGCCATAGGCGCTCGACATCCGGGTGCCTTCGCTATCGATCGTGAAGCGTGGTGTCTCTCCCGTGCCGTGCACAGTGTAGTAGACGAGGTCGTCCGCTTCTTCGGCGATGCGCTCTGGCTGATAATCGTCAAATCTTGGCAGCCGCTCGTGCTTGGCATAAAGGCGTAGCCAGATGTTCAAGAGCTCGCGCTGCTTGATCGACTTCACAAAGCCCGGATCTGCACTTTCGAATTCCATCACCGACGTCCCGAAACAGAGTTAGGGAAAGTCCTTGCCAGTAATGATCGGCTTTTGGTCGGAATTTTTCATGAAGATCGAGGCTGGGCGGATATTATGCCTAATAATGTGTTTCCGCGACTTCCGGTGTGCGGGCTCGCTCCGCCGGTTGGGTTCTGGCCCTTGGGTCCGCACATCGGCGGAATCGGTGCTTTTTGCAGACTACGCATAATCGGATGGGCAGCATTGCGGCTTGCGCATCACTCACAATTCGATACATATTCCGGGCCGGTTGCGGGGGCTGCTGGCTTCCGAAAAGCGCAGGGTGGCGCAAAAAACGGCCACACGCGGAATCGCTTGCGTGAAGGCTGACAGGGGGAAATCTAGTTGTCTGATGAGTTTATTCTTGAAACCAACGGATTGACCAAGGAATTCGCGGGCTTTGTAGCCGTGAGTGACGTCAATCTGCGGGTGCGCCGCGGGTCTATTCATGCGCTGATCGGCCCGAACGGGGCGGGCAAGACGACATGCTTTAACCTGCTGACCAAGTTCCTGAAGCCGTCACGCGGCCAGATTCTGTATAAGGGGCAGGACATCACCGCGATGGCGCCGGCCGACGTGGCGCGCTTGGGCCTTGTCCGCTCATTCCAGATTTCGGCGGTGTTTCCGCACCTCACGGCGCTGGAGAACGTGCGCGTGGCTCTGCAGCGGCAGCACGGCAGTTCGTTTGATTTCTGGCGGTCGAAGTCGGTTCTCGATCGCTTCAACGATCGGGCGCGAGAACTGCTCGATGACGTGGGCTTGAGCGACTTCGCATCGACGCCGGCGGTGGAGATGCCTTATGGCCGCAAGCGTGCGCTGGAAATTGCGACGACGCTGGCGCTCGATCCTGAAATGATGCTGCTCGACGAACCCATGGCTGGCATGGGTCATGAAGACATCGACAAGGTTGCAGCGCTGATCAAGCGCATTTCCCAGAAGTACACGATCCTGATGGTCGAACATAATTTGAACGTCGTCGCTAACCTGTCCGATACCATCACCGTATTGACGCGCGGCAAGGTGCTTGCAGAAGGCAACTACGCCACGCTCACCAAGGATCCACGAGTCAAGGAAGCCTATCTGGGAGCGGGCCATGAATAATCCCGCAATGAGCAAGGCTGCAGGCTCGCCGGTTCTGGCGGTCAAGAATCTCGAGGCGTGGTACGGCGAGTCCCACATCCTTCACGGCATGAACTTCGAGGTTCGTCCCGGCGAGGTCGTCACGCTGCTCGGCCGCAACGGCGCCGGCAAGACGTCGACGCTCAAATCGATTATGGGCATCATCGGCAAGCGCACCGGATCGGTGGCGTTTGAAGGTAGCGAGATCATCAAGCTGCCGGCGGAAAAGATCGCGCGTCTCGGCGTGGCGTTCTGCCCGGAAGAGCGCGGCATCTTCGCCAGTCTCGACGTGAAGGAAAACCTGCTGCTGCCGCCCATCATTCGCAGCGGCGGCATGACGCTCGACCAGATCTTCGAGCTGTTTCCCAATCTCAAGGAGCGTCTCGGCAGCCAGGGCACGAAATTGTCCGGCGGCGAGCAGCAGATGCTGGCGATCGCGCGTATCCTCCGCACCGGCGCGCGCTTCCTGATGCTGGATGAGCCGACCGAAGGTCTGGCGCCCGTCATCATTCAGCAAATCGGCAAGATGATAGCGCGGCTAAAAGCGGAAGGCTTCACGATCTTGCTTGTCGAGCAGAACTTCCGGTTTGCTTCAACGGTGGCGGATCGCTTCTATATCGTCGAGCACGGCAGGATCATTGACGCGTTCGCCAATTCAGAACTCCAGACCAACATGGACAAACTGCATACCTATCTCGGCGTGTAGGCGGCAGGCGTAGAAACGAACGTCCAAGAGTAACTACAAACGCCGCCAATCGAGCGGCATCGAGGAGGGA
>CALRLJ020000313.1:0-4697 GCA_943368635.1 Sediminibacterium ginsengisoli
GGAACATTCACGGCGAAAATCGATTGGCCGGTCACGTGATTCAGGCAATGGCCGCAATGAGCGGGTATCTTTTGATCGGGCGTATCCGGCGGGGTGCTCCCGTCGAAGTCCATCGCGATCACGGTCGTGTTCGAACCGGCAAATGCCAGATCGCAGCTGCCGCAATGGATCAGCGAGGCCAGCAGGCCGACCATCAATGCGAGGACAAGCGACAGACGGCGTCGCCGTCCATTGCGTCCTGTGGGGAAGCTCGCACCGATTTGAAGACCGCTGGTCATGTTCTATCAGTAGATTCTCTGTCAGGCCTTTTCAAGGCCGGTTAAACCGCACCGTCCGGTGCCAGCGCGCAGGCCGTGACCGGGCTGGTCACGATCTGGATCGTCGTATGCTTGATTCCGAAGCTGTCATTCAAGTGCTGCGTCGCCTCGACCAGAAAGGCATCTCCGGGATTTCCGGCGGGCATGACAAGGTGACAGGTCAGCGCAGCCTCGGTCGTGCTCATCGGCCAGATATGAAGGTCGCAGACGTCCGTTACGCCGGGACGCTGTTCAAGGTAACGGCGAACCGCAACAGGATCGATACCTGACGGCACCGCGCCGAGCGACATTGCGGTGCTGTCGCGCAGCAGTCCCCATGTGCCCCAGACGATGACCGCAACAATCGCGAGACTTGTCACGGCGTCGAGCCACAGCCAGCCGGTGAACATGATGACCAGTGCTGCGATCACCACGCCGGCGGACACAGCAGCGTCGGCCGCCATGTGCAAATAGGCACCCCGGATGTTGAGGTCGCTCTTGCGGCCCGATGCGAACAGCCACGCGGTGAATCCGTTGATGACGATGCCGATGGCCGCGACGACCATGACAGTCATTTCGGCGACCGGCTCGGGGTTGAACAATCGCAGGATCGCCTGCCAACCAATCGCGCCGACCGCGATCAGCAAGAAGACGGCGTTGAACAGTGCGGCAAGGATCGAAGACCCGCGCAGGCCATAGGTGTAACGAACGGACGGGGGCCGTTTCGACAAGATGACCGCGATCCACGCAACGATCAGTCCCAGCACATCGGACAGGTTATGTCCGGCATCGGCGATCAACGCCGTGGAGTTGCTGGCATAGCCGTAGATCGCTTCGACGACGATGAAGATCGAATTGAGCGCGATGCCGATGGCGAAAGCCGGTCCGAAACTCGTAGGCGCATGAACGTGACCGCCGTGACCGTGACTGCCGTGTCCATGCGCATGATCGTGATGCGGATGATCGGCATGGTCGTGTGCGGCGTGATGCGAATGCGTCATCTCGTTTCCATACAGGCGGGAACCCGTCAGGCACGATCGGATGCCGCAGACAGATTCACGTGCTGCATGCGATATGCGTCATCCGCAAACCGAATACTATCACACACGGAAAACAGGGATTTGACGATCAGGCCTTACTGAAACGGCCTGACACCGGCAACGGCGCGCGACCGGGCAACCGTGGCGGTGATGTTTTCAGCGAGCAGGCGTGCGAGGCAGGAATAGCCCCAGTCGTTCATGTGCAGGCCATCGGCGGTGATGAAACGGTCGAAGCTCATGGCCTGATCGTCATGCCAGTGCCGCATCGCCACGTAACGCCTGAACAGCGGCACGTGCGTTTCCTTCGCGACATAGGCGATAAGCCCGACCATGTCGCTGACGGCTGGCTTGGCATTCACACGCGGCGCAAACTGCGGGTCGATCAATAGAACGTCCGCGCCGGTTTTCTTGATACGTGCGATTCCGGTCCGCAGCATGCCGGCGGTTTCGGGAACGTTGCCGTCACGGAGTACGGTGTTGGTGCCGAGCTGCCAGATCACCAGATCCGGCTTCGGTTCGAGGACAGTATCCATCCGCGCCATCATCGAAGCGGTGTCTTCGCCGTTGACGCCGCGATTGATCACGGTAATCGGCGCGTCCGGAAATCTCACACGCAGTTCACGCTCGAGGCGGCTTGGATATGCAAATGCGGGCGAACTGGCGCCCGATCCGCCGGTCGAGGAGGAGCCGACCGCAACGATGGTGACAGGCTCGTGCGCGTCCAGACGTTTTGCGATGCGCGTGATCGGAGCGTCGAGCTGCGCGAGTGACTTGGACTGCACGCACGGTTGAGCTTTGAAGACGCTGTTGAGATCGTCGGACACGGATGCGCTGCTGCCTGCGCCGCTCGTTGCCTGCTCGGCGTATGACGCAGCAGGGCACGCGACAAGTGCTGCAACGCCAAGCGCAAGCGCGCCAAAGGCAGCGGCAATCGTCGAAGCCGGTTTCCGGTCAAGCGTAGGATTGAGCATCGAAAAGCGAACCCTGGCGTGGCGGCCATGGAAGGTCCGCGTCAGCAATAACTAGCGAAAGATACCATTGTATACAATGTGACCTTCGCAGGTGGGGAACTCATGCTTAATTGAATTTCCTGACGAAAATGCGCCTCAGATCGGACTTCGGCGTGGTGCGACGCACAAATTCGTGAGGTCGGCGCAGTCCGATTGACGGATCAGGCCGCTTTGCCGATCAGCGCGCTGCATCCGTTCCAGATGATCTGGATGCCGATGCAGAACAGGATGAAGGCGGACAGCCGCATCAGGACGTCGGTGCCGCGCGCGCCGAGAAACGCGATGATGCGGTCGGCGAAGCGGTAGCTGACGAAGATTGTAATCGCGATTGCAGCAAGACCGGCCACCGCCGCACCGCCGAGGATCGCCAGTTGCGCGAAGTCCTCTGTCGCAGTCGGGCGCTGGCTTCCAAGTGTCATCGCAACCGAAATCGAACCGGGGCCGACGGTCAGCGGCATGGTCAGCGGATAGAACGCGTCGATAGCCGGTCCGGTGCTGGCGACCTTTGCGCGGTCGGGATCTGGCTCCTCGGGCGCATGCAGCAGGCGCCACCCGAACGCTGCCACCACCAGCCCCCCGGCGACCCGGACGATGGGCAGGGTGATCCCGAAGAATTCGAGAACGTGGGAGCCGATAAACAGCGACCCCAGCAGAAGGAAAAAGCTGTTTCGCGCCACGGCTTGGGCAAGCGCGCTGCGCTCGGCGGTGCTGCTCCCGCGGGTCATGCGCAGGAACAGCGGCGCGCTCCCCACCGGATTGACGATGGGAAACAGCGCGGCATAGACCAGCAGAAATGCGTTGACGATGTTTTGCACGACGTCCGTCCGGCAGCTTCGATGACGGACTTCGAACAGAGATCTCGGATTTTTGCAACTCGGAAGGGCTGGCCGGAGGTCGGCCGGACATCAACCCGAACGCGCCGCAGCCTATGAAAGGCTCGTCTTGGGCAACCGGTCTTGATAGCGTGCCGGTTGGAATAACGACGGTCGATTCATGCTGCGCAAATTGATTTTCTTGATGGTGTTCACCGCTAGCCTGCCGTCGGTGCTGTCTGCGGAGCCGGTGCCGATCGTGTGTGCGATTTTGCCGGGGGCGGAAGCGGCCAGCGTCACACTGACCAATCCGCTGAAATACACCGCGTCATGTCAGGCGAACTGCAAGTTCTCGACCGCCGTGTACGACGACAATCCTCAGATCATTTGCGCAAAGCCGGTGCCGGCGGGCAAGCAGGTCGAGATGTGTGTTCTGAAAGCTGCGGGCAACAAGCTGGTGAAGCTTGTCGAAGCGACAGCCGATTGCCGGAAACCCTGACGGGTCGCGCGCGGCATCAGCCGTCAGGAGTGAATGAAAGCCCCGCGATCCGCGGGTGCTTTCATATCGGTGTGTCAGCGGCCGAAGAATAGCCAGAGCAGGATGATTACCGGAATCGGTACACCCAGCAGCCACAACAAAAGTCCGCGTCCCATTTTCGCCTCCATATCAACCTCAGGGACATGGAGAACGTCGATGCGATGCTCTGGTTCCTACAAAATTTGGCGCGCAGTAATCGCGGATCACCAATGTCCAGTATTGGACATTGAGCTCCAGGGTTCTTGCGGCGCGAGCGCATCGCCCTTCTGCAAGAGTTCGATGGAGTGCAGGTCCGGCGAGCGAATGAACGCCATCTGGCCGTCGCGCGGCGGGCGATTGATGGTGATGCCGAGCTTCATCAGCCGGTCGCAGGTCGCATAAATATCGTCAACCTCGTAGGCGAGGTGACCGAAGTAGCGATCTTCGCCGTACTTTTCCTCGTCCCAGTTGTAGGTGAGTTCGACCAGCGGCGCGCCGCGTCCCTTGGACTGCTTGAGCAGATCCTCGTCGTCGGCAGCGCAGAGAAACACCAGCGTAAATCGGCCTTTCTCGCTTTCCGTGCGGCGGACTTCCTTCAGCCCCAACGCGTCTGCGTAGAACTTCAGCGCCGTATCGAGGTTGCGGACGCGCAGCATGGTGTGGAGATAACGCATGTTTCTTTTCCTTCTTCGAACATTGCCGGAGTTCGATGGCGCCAATCGAGAGCGCGATCAGATAACAGCAAAACGAGCAAAATGGCAGTTCATCGAGCGGAACTTTTATGCTGCGTCGCCGTTATCCTTCACAACTTCGAGATGATGGAGGCGCTTTTTGACCGAGGTAATTGACCGGGTTCTTCATACGTTTGGAATGATGCGCAACCTGAGCGAAGAGGCCTTGCAGGACGCCCGCGAGAGTCTCGGCAGCTACATTGAAACGCTGTCTTCCGCAGGGGAGACCGATCCGCAACGCCTCGCCGTGTGCGGTTTGACCTATCTGCGCAATCGCCACGACGGCCCTTC
>CALRLJ020000314.1:0-4661 GCA_943368635.1 Sediminibacterium ginsengisoli
GCGCGCCGACAAAGTCATAGCCGTGCGTGCCGGGCTGTTCATTTACAAGATAATTCACGTCGCCCTGGCGATAGACCGTGATCGCCTTGGTCTTGTGGCGGGCGACCGCCGTGAAACCCATCAGGCGAAACAGCGCATGAAGTTGTTCCGGCTGGGGGTGGGCATATTCGACGAACTCGAACCCATCGGTGCCCATCGGATTGTGCTCCGAAATGACGGCGGCCGGTGCATCGTGCGGAAACGGACCCATGGCGATCTCCTTTTGCCAATCCTCGCTGGCGATTCTTGCCGATCTGGGGTCGATCATGAGCCGCTTTCCATGCAACATGCGTGCATAATTTGGCATCTTTTGCTAAATTCATGCGTATATCGTGCATATCAAAGGTTTTTACGCATGACTTCGCTGGACGGTTTCGACCTCAAAATCCTCGCAGCACTTCAGGACGATGGCCGCCTCACCAATCAGCAGTTAGCCGATCTGGCCGGCCTCTCGGCGTCGCAGTGCTCACGCCGCCGCACCCGGCTGGAGGAAGAGAAGGTGATCGCGGGCTATCACGCCGATCTCGCCAGCGAAGCGCTCGGCTTCCATGTGCTGGCTTTCATCCAGATCACGCTGGCAACGCATTCACCGAACAACGCCAAACGCTTTCGCGACCTGATGCGGCGGGTCGACGAGATTCAGGAAGCCTATTCGCTGACCGGAGACGCCGACTATCTGCTGAAAGTTGTGTTGAGCGATCTCAAGAGCCTGTCCGACATCGTCAACAACGTGCTGATGCCGCACGAGAGCGTGGCGCATGTGCGCTCGTCCATTGTGCTCGACCGGCTGAAGACCACGCGCAAACTCCCCATACGGAAGCTCGCAACTTAAAGCGACGGCAGAATCGTTCCCTCGACTTCGCCGAAGCCGATGCGATAGCCATCGCCCTGACACCAGCCGCGCATGGTCAGCGAGTCGCCGTCTTCGAGAAACGCGCGCTGCTCGCCGTTGCCGAGATCGAGCGGCTCGGTGCCGCCCCAACTTAGTTCAAGCATGCTGCCGCGCTCGCTTTTCTCGGGGCCGCTGATGGTGCCGGAACCAAGCAGATCGCCAACATTCATGGCGCAGCCGGATGACGCGTGATGCACAAGCTGCTGTACAGACGACCAATACATATATTTGAAGTTGGTCCGGCAGATGCCGGCAGGCTTTTGCATTGTCTCGGTCTTGAGGTCGACAGCCAGTTGCATGTCGTAGTTGTTCGCGCCCTTCTGCTGCAAATAAGGCAGCGGCGGCGGCTCCTGCGCCGGGCCGTGAGTACGAAACGGCTCCAGCGCCTCACGCGTCACAATCCACGGGCTGATCGAGGTGCCGAATGCTTTCGCCTGAAACGGGCCTAGCGGCACGTACTCCCACGCCTGTATGTCGCGCGCGCTCCAATCGTTCAGCAGCGTGAAGCCGAAGATCATCTCTTCGGCCTGTCGTTCGGTGAGCATCTCGCCCATGGCGGAGGCCTGTCCAATCACAGCGCCCATCTCCAGCTCAAAGTCGAGCCGCTTGCACGAACCAAACGTCGGCTGCTCCGCCGTCGGCGGCTTCAACTGCCCGCGTGGACGGCGGATCGGCGTGCCGCTGACGACGACGGTTGACGCGCGGCCGTTATAGCCGATCGGAATCGACAGCCAGTTCGGCATCAGCGCATTGTCTTTGCCGCGGAACATGATGCCGACATTGGTGGCGTGCTCCTTCGACGAGTAGAAATCGGTGAAGCCTTGCACGGCGATAGGCATGTGCATGTCGGCGAAATTCTGCGGCACCAGCGCGCGCTTGCACAAATCCACGTTGTCGCGCAGTTCCGGATTGTCGTGCCGCAGCAATCCGCTGATCCGGGCGCGGGTCTTGGCCCATATCTTCGGCCCAAGCGCCATGAAAGCATTGAGCGACGGCTTGACGAAAACATTCGTCGCGCCTTCGACATGCAGCAGGCCTGCCGCCTCCAGCGCCGCAAGATCGAGAACGAAATCCCCAATGGCGACACCCACCCGCAGGTCCGGCTGCTCTGGCGTGAAGAACACGCCATAAGGCAAATTTTGGATCGGGAAATCCGAAGATGGATCGATCTCGATGAAAGAGCGCAGCTTGGGATCGTTCGGGTGCATTGTGTCCATCCGATTGCTATTCGGCATCGGGCTGACGGCCCGGCTCGGCGGCGGCAAAAGCATCGAGTTTCGCGGCAGCGGCATCGAGCGCCACTATTCGCGGATACGGTGTCAAATCGACACCAAAGCGGCGCGCGTTGAACACCTGCGGAACGATACAAATGTCTGCCAGCGTCGGCATCTCGCCCAAAGCAAACGGCCCCGGCAGATGCGCCAGCCGTGCCTCGATGGCCTCGAAACCGGTCTCGATCCAGTGTTTCGACCACGCCGCGCGCATCGCATCATCGACGCCCATCCCGATCAGCCTGTTCAGCACGCGCAGGTTACCGATGGGGTGAATATCGCTGACGGCCACCAGCGCGATCTCGCGGGCAATCGCCCGCCTCTTCGCATCCGCCGGCAGCAGCGGCGGCTGCGGATGGGTCTCGTCGAGATATTCGATGATCGCCAGCGACTGCGCCAGTTCAAGATCGTCATCGATCCAGTACGGCACGAGGCCCGCCGGATTGATCTTGCGATAGGCTTCCTGCATCTGCTCGCCCTTGCGCAGATGGACGAAGCGATGCTCCGCGCTCAGGCCTTTCAGATTGAGCGCGATGCGCACCCGATAGGCCGCGGTCGAGCGGAAATAACCGTAAAGAACAGCGTCAGTCATACCGGGTGACTCTTTACGGTTTCGATGGGTCGAAGCGGCGCTCCAGCCCCTGCCAGCAATCGGCATAATCATCCTGCAGCGCGCTGGTCGTCGCGGCATATTCGGTTACACGTTGCGGAAAACGCGTTTCGAACATGAAGGCCATGGTGCCGGTCAGCTTTACCGGCTTCAGCTCGCCGTTGCTGGCATGATCGAATGCTTCGCGATCCGGTCCGTGCGGCAGCATCATGTTGTGCAG
Organism: Sediminibacterium ginsengisoli; assembly: GCA_943368635.1. Lineage (GTDB taxonomy): Bacteria > Pseudomonadota > Alphaproteobacteria > Rhizobiales > Xanthobacteraceae > Afipia. Next base: position 3,033 of record CALRLJ020000314.1, read on the forward strand.
GCTGATGCCACCGGGCACGAAGCCTTGCGGCTTGGCGTCATAGACGCCGTAGATCAGCCCCATGAACTCCGACATGATGTTCATGTGATACCACGGCGGGCGAAATGTATTTTCCGCCACCGCCCAGCGCTCCGGAAAAATCACGAAGTCGATATTGGCGGTACCTGGCGTTTCGGACGGCGAAGTCAGCACCGTGAAAATTGACGGATCGGGATGATCGAAGCCGATAGCGCCAATCGGCGAGAAGGTCCGCAGGTCATACTTGTACGGCGCATAGTTGCCGTGCCACGCCACCACGTCGATTGGCGAATGCGGCAGCTTGGTCACAAATAGCGAGCCGCCCCACTTCACAAATAGCTCTGTCGGAGTTTCCTTGTCTTCGTAAGCCGCCACGGGCGTCAGAAAGTCACGCGAATTGGCCAGACAGTTGGCCCCAATCGGCCCGCGCTCCGGCAGCGTGAACGCGCCGCCATAATTCTCGCAAAGATAACCCCGCGCCGGGCCATTGGGAATCTCGGCGCGGAATTTGACTCCGCGCGGGATCACCGCGATCTCGCCGGGCTCGATGTCGATGATGCCGAATTCTGTGACGAGGCGCAGGTTGCCCTCTTGCGGCACGAACATCAGTTCGCCGTCTGCATTGTAGAAATGTTGATCCACCATCGACTTGGTAATGAGATAGATATGCGCCGCCATGCCCGCCTGCGTATTGGCATCGCCCGCCGTGGTCATGGTGTAAATGCCTTGCAGGAAGGTCTGCTCGCCCTTCGGCATCGGCGCGGGATCCCATCGCAATTGGGCAATGGACATATCGTATTCAGTGCATGGCGCAGTACGCCAGAATTTCGCATCGACCTTGGTAAATCGGCCCGAGTGTTTCACCGAAGGGCGGATGCGATAAAGCCAGGAGCGCTCGTTGGTGCCGCGCGGCGCGGTGAATGGGGAGCCGGAAAGTTGCTCGGCGTAAAGCCCATAGGCGCAACGCTGCGGCGAATTACGCCCAATCGGCAGCGCGCCAGCCAGTGCTTCTGTCTCGAAGCTGTTGCCGAAGCCGGACATATAGCCCGGCGTGACGTTGACGGCGTTGCGATTGACGGCGCCAGGAGCGGTGTTGATATTCATCGCACTATCCTCCTTGCAGGGCAGCCCACATTTCGCGGTCGCGCTTATCGGTCCAGATCACCGGATCGTCGATCCCGGATGCTTCATCGAAGGCGCGAGAAACATTGAACGGCAGGCAGTGTTCGTAGATCGCGAAACCGGAGAACTTCGGGTCCATCACGTCGCGGGTCGCGGCCATGGTTTCTTTTAGTGTGCGCCCCTTCGCAACCGAAAGCTCGGCCGCGCCGTACAGCGACCCGACGAAGTCACGCGTCATCGCGATGGCTTCGTTCACAGTCGTCGCCCCCTTCAGCGCGTCGCCACGACCGGGCGCAACAGCTTTCGGATTGAACTCGCGGATTTCGTTCAGCGTCAGCGGCCATTCGCGCAACAACGCGTCGCCACAATAACACGCCGAGTGATATTCGATCAGATCCCCGGAGCACATCACCTGCGCATCGGGAACCCAGGCGACGATGTCGCCGGAAGTATGACCCGCGCCGAGGTGCATCAACTGCACCTCTCGCT
>CALRLJ020000315.1:0-4648 GCA_943368635.1 Sediminibacterium ginsengisoli
TCGTCGCTGGCGGACACGACAACCACCGGAATCGCCGGAAACTGCGCGCGCAGATAGATCAGCCCGGAAAAGCCGCTGATCCCCGGCATCGAAAGATCGAGCAGAATCAGATCGACGTCGGATTCGCGGTCGAGCAATGCGGTCAGTTCCTCGAACGATCCCGCCTCATCGACCCGAGCCGATGCGACAACGGTCGTCACCGCCTGCCGCAGAGCATCGCGAAAAAGAGGGTGATCGTCGGCGACGATGAGATGCGTGCTGGAGGCTGAAGTCATCTGTTCCATACGGCAGGTGTGTGGAGGGAATACACGCCGATCACCCGCAAAATCAATTCTTTACTGGTCGACCGGCTGTTGCAAGGCACGGTTTTGCAACGTGGCGACGCAGTTAACAGCGGCTGGCGGCGGGATGGTGCGATGCGAAATCAGGCCGTGAGCTGTTGTGGCGGCCATTCCGGCCTAATTCACCAGCGAGCGGACCACCGCAGGCCCATCGAGACGCCCGGTCAGTTCATCATGAATGTTGCAAAGGCTGACCCGGAGATAATTGCGCGTTGTCGCAAAATCACGTCCCCGCAGCTTCTCGTGGATCGGCATCAGGGCGAAATAGATCTCGGCCAGCGGTTCGGGAATATCCATCGCAAGCTTGGGTGCATGGCCTGCGGTGAGTTCCATCCGCCCTGCCAGTTCGCTTCGTGCGGCATCCCAGTCTTCAGTTCCGATTGAAGGCGGCACCGGATAGCGATCGAGCACCGAAAGAACCAGCACTGTCAATTCATCCCGCAAGCGCACGCGGTTGTCGCCGGCGTAAGGCCGCAACACGCCTTCAGCCACTTCGCCGACCATCGCAAGGCCGAGCGGAAACGCGCGCCAGCGCGCATTCTCCACCGACGCGGCAAACCCTTCTTCGGCAAACAGCACCTTCGCGTAGTGACCAGCGCGGGCACGCGAGTATTCGTAGATTCCTTTTTGCACCAGAAAGGCCGACTGCGCGTCGACGAAATCCGCGAGCGTTTTCCGGTCGATGACCCGCTCCTTGGGGCGAAAAAGTCGCTGCAATAATTTCATGGCCATCTTCTTTTTCAGGCGCCGATTGTCCGTCTTGCGTCAGGCTATCCCGCATCGGAACGCGCAGGGGCGCGTCAAAAAACCGCAGTAAAACAAGGGCTAAAACGCCCGGATTCGACGAAAGTCTATAAGGCCTCCGCCAGCTCTGACGTTACGTTTTTGACGGTTCCCATACCGGCGTCAAGATCGGATGGGCCGCGGCAAAGGGGGGTGCCGCACGGACAGGGAGATGCATTCCCCTTAACAACGAAGCCGGCCTTCGTGGCGAGGCTTCCTATGAGGGAGAATGCTGCCCATGGCTGAGTCAGCCGACTTAAAAGCAAGAGAAGAAGCCCACTGGAGCAAGACTTCCAGACTGATGTTCAAGCATCTCGGAGTCTGGTTCTTCTTCGGCTTCATCATCCACATGTTTGTGAACTCTCTGAACAAGATCACGATTCCGGTCCTTGGCTTTCCGCTTGGTTTCTACATGGCGGCGCAAGGCTCGCTCATCGTGTTCGTGGTCATGCTGTTCCTCTTCGCGAAGCAGCAGGACAAGATCGATCGCGAATTCGGCTTCGCCGAAGAAGATTGAGGGGGATCAAACATGGCTACGCAATCTTCAGGCAGTTCCGATTTTCTCAGCAATCTGGGACGGGTCTACGGTATTTATACCGGCGGCTTTCTTGCCTTCGTCGTGCTGCTCGCGGTGCTCGAACAGTTCGGGGTTCCCAACAAGATCCTCGGTTACCTGTTCGTGTTCTTCACGCTCGCGGTCTACGCCATCATCGGCGTTCTGTCGCGAACGGCTCAAGTCTCCGAATACTACGTCGCCGGACGAAGCGTGCCCGCGCTCTACAACGGCATGGCGACCGGCGCCGACTGGATGTCGGCCGCATCTTTCGTCGGCATGGCCGGCACCCTGTTCCTGCTTGGTTACGACGGTCTGGCGTGGGTGCTGGGCTGGACCGGCGGCTTCGTGCTGGTCTCGATTCTGATCGGACCTTATCTGCGCAAGTTCGGCGCCTATACCGTACCCGACTTCATGGCGTTCCGGTACGGCGGCAATCTCGCCCGCGGACTGGGTGTGCTTGTGCTGGTGGCCTGCTCCTTCACCTACGTGACGGCGCAGATCTACGGCACGGGCCTGATTGCCTCGCGCTTCCTCGGAATGCCGTTCGAACTTGCGGTGTTCGCCGGACTCGTCGGCATTCTGGTCTGCTCGATGCTGGGCGGCATGCGCGCGGTGACCTGGACTCAGGTGGCCCAGTACATCGTGCTCATCATCGCCTATCTGACCCCGATCGTGATCCTGTCCACCAAGAAGTACGGAATCCCAATTCCCGAACTGACCTACGGACAGGCCATCGCCGACATCACCGTGCGCGAGCAGGAGATGATCAAATCGGGTCTGGCAACGGTTGCCAACCTCAAGCCGCACATTCAACCGTTCCTCACCTACAGTCCGCTGAACTTCTTCGCCATCATCATCTGTATGATGGTCGGCACGGCTTCGCTGCCGCATATCCTGATGCGCTACTTCACCACCCCGTCGGTGCGTGAAGCACGTCAGTCGGTCGCTTGGTCGCTGCTGTTCATCTTCCTGCTCTACTTCTCGGCGCCGGCCTATGCGGCGTTCTCGAAGCTCGAGGTCTACACCAACATCATCGGACGCGATCTGGCTTCGATCCGCCCGTGGATGTTCCAGTGGGGTGAACTCGGGCTGGTGCAGATATGCGGAAAGAATGCCGCCAGCTTCGACGCTATCGTGGCGGCCTGTAAGGCCATTGCCGGCCATCCCGGCGTGGTCAGATTGCAGGACTTCGTGATCAACACCGACGTGATCGTGCTCTCCACTCCGGAGATCGCGGGATTGCCGTATGTGATCTCGGGTCTGGTTGCCGCCGGCGGTCTTGCCGCCGCTCTCTCCACCGCTGACGGGCTGCTGCTCGCCATCGCCAACGCACTGTCGCATGACGTGTACTACAAGATGGTCGATCCGAAGGCGCCGACCGCGCGCCGGCTGATCGTCGCCCGCGTCCTGTTGCTGATCGTTGCCGTGGTCGCGGCAGCGACAGCTGCAACCAAACCCGGAGACATCCTCGCCATGGTCGGCTGGGCGTTCTCGCTTGCGATGGCCGGAAACTTCCCGGCACTCGTGATGGGCGTGTGGTGGAAGCGGACGACGGCGACGGGCGCGATCTGCGGCATGATTGCCGGGTTCGGGCTCTGCATGTTCTATCTCGTGACATCGCGGTACTTCCCCGGCGCAGGCGTGACCTACTTCGGTATGTCGTCACTGCTGAATCCGGTGACAGGTGCTCCGGTGGTCGACGTCGCCAAGGCCTTGGCGTCGCCGAACGCGATGGATCACTGGGTGACGCTGGCTCATCCCCTTGCCAACAAGGTCGGCTGGTTCAACCTGAACAACATCGCCTGCGGCTTGCTGGGAGCTCCACTCGGCTTCCTGGTCATCTATGTCGTCAGCCTGATGGGCAAGGAGCCGTCGAAGGAAATGCAAGCCTATGTCGACGAAATCCGGAAGCCGCGAGGCAGAACGGTGCTCGAAGAGAAGACCGCTTAACAGCGCGGCAGAATCTTTCGGCAGACGGGGCCCTCGGGCCCCGTCTTGTTTTGGATGACACGCGCGACCCTTGCCGGACAACCCGGCGCTTGCCATGATGGCCGGGCACATCGTCGCGTTGAAAATTTCTCGACTTACGGATTTGCGGAATTTTCCGCGGGAGAAGCAGTTGGATATCGCAACGTCGCTGGCAACCTATTGGTACTTTCACCTGCCGAACTTCGTTCTGGCGGCGCTGATGTACACGATGCTCGGCCGTTTTCTGCTTGGCCTGATGGTCGATGCGGACTCGCCGAATTACATCTGGCGATTTTTCTGCCGCGTCACCGATCCTGTCATCGCTGTCTTCTCCGCCGTCACGCCGAAGGCCACGCCTCCTGCGGTGGTATGGCTGTTCGGCTTCGTCTGGTTGTTCTGGATTCGCGTCGTGTTTCACTACACGTTGCTGGTGTTCAATCTTGCTCCCCGCATCGGCGGAGCTCCGGCATGAACCGCAACTTCTACTATATCGGCATTGCGTTCTTCGGAATGATCAACGGCATCTTCAATCAGCTCTGGCTGATCTTCGCGCTGCTTTATGTCCAGCCTCTCGCCGGGCCGCTGCTGTTTGGAAGCGTTCCGCTGACGCTGATGTTCGCGTCGCTGATGGTTTCCACCGCCACGATTATTCTCGGCGGCATTCCGGCTGCGATCTATGAGCGCGTCACCGGAGCTGCGGACTCGACCACGGCATCGCTCTGGATCTGGCTTGCGGGTACCGCGCTGCTGGCGCTGCCGGCCGCCGGGAACTTCCTCAAAATCGGCCTCTAGCCGGCAGGCCACGGGGTTGAGAGCGCCCGGACTTGGCGATACGTTTGCCTTTGGGGCGGCGTAACCCGGCGAGCAATGCCGCCATCGATGGAGACGACGATGGAGGAGATCCGGCGCATCGCCTTCGAAACGGTGGCGCGCGCGTGCGGCTTCGGATTCCTCGCCATTTTTTGCGTCATGATTGCTCTGTCATTTCTTCCGCGCTCGG
>CALRLJ020000316.1:0-4638 GCA_943368635.1 Sediminibacterium ginsengisoli
GCGTCGAACTCCCATGAGCTTCCGCCGAACTCGGAGAGCCAATTGGCGGGCGGGCCGCCCTCTCCGCGTCCATCGCGCCAGATGTACCAGTCGCGCTTGGGATTGGTTTGTGAACTGCGGCTTTCAACGAACCATGGATGCCGGTCGGATGTGTGATTGGGCACCAGATCGAGAATAACTTTCAAACCAAGCCCGTGAGCTGCGGCAACCAGCGCATCGAAATCCTCGAGCGTGCCGAACAACGGCTCGATCCCGGTATAGTCCGAAATGTCGTAGCCGAAATCGTCCATCGGCGATGGAAAAATCGGTGACAGCCACAGCGCATCGACGCCAAGCTCGACCAGATAAGGTAACCGCTGAATCACACCGCGAAGATCGCCGACGCCGTCGCCGTCCGAATCCTGAAAAGAACGCGGGTAAATCTGATAGAGGACGCCGGACATCCACCATGGCCAACTCTCGTTCATGCGTTGTGCCGGATGACCTGATGTTGAAAATGATCGACGATCGGCACTTAGTCGCAGCAGGCAGCTATTGGCAAGATTGGCTTGAACACGCCGCGCACAGGTTCATAATTCGGTTGATGAATCGCAATCACACCCCTGCGCGACACAAAAGCTTCATACCGATCGATGCCGGCATCCGCGCATGATCCCTCAAACGCCACGACGGCCACAATCGCGCGGACCCGCGCAATTTAACCCGGATACAAGGCGCTGGACCGTTATGGTGTTCGTGCTGATCGGCTCACTCGGCATCTATGCCGTGGAGCGCTGGATGCGCGCGCCGGACGCCCCGGTCGCCGGCAATGCGTTTGTCGCCGATGGCGACACGCTGACGATTTCCGGAACGCGGATTCGCCTGATCGATATTGACGCCCCCGAACTCGATCAAATGTGCACTGATGCGCAGGGGCGCGATTGGCCGTGCGGCCGGCAGGCATCGGCTCAGTTGCGCAGTCGCGCGCGCGGCCGCGACCTGACATGCCACCCGAAATCGATCGACAAATACGGACGCACACTGGCCACCTGCACCCTGCCCGACGGCACCGACATCAACGGCTGGATGGTCCAGCAGGGCTGGGCCGTCACATCGGGATTTGCGAACGTTTATGGCGCGCAGCAAGCCGAGGCAAAATCCGCCAAACGCGGGTTGTGGGCCGGATCGTTTACCCCGCCGCGCGAATGGCGTCAGCAGCATCCGCGAACAGATAATCGCAAGGATTGAGGAAAGGGATCAGCCCGCCTTCGCAAGACACGGTTGCGTGCGCAGATGCCGTTCGGTCGAGGCCGGATATTTCCGCAGCATGGCTGCTGGCCTGACCGGACGAGAAACAAAATTCCCGCCGCAGTTCGGGCACGCGCCACCAAACATCGTGTCGGCGCAGGTCGCGCAGAATGTGCATTCAAACGTGCAGATCACGGCCTCGCCGCTCTCCGGCGGTAAATCCTTGTCGCAGCATTCGCAGTTCGGCTTGAGCTTCATCATCTCGCGTCTCCGTGTGCGCTTGCCGAGCCTATGCGGCTGTCAAATCTGGCGCAAGGCAGCCGATTTCAAGGGTCGCTGAGACTACGGCACCCCAAGCCGCTCGTCTCTGTTGCGCAGCCACCGGATCGTCGGCAGCGTCAGCAACACCATGACAGCCTTGCCGACGATCTGGCCTGCGAGAAACTCAAGGCTGCCGAAAGCGAGCCACAGGAACAGCAACGAGTCGGCGACAAGTCCGACAAGGCTGCTTGCCGTCACGGCCAATACAAGCCCACGCTTTTGCAGCGGCGTGTACACCGCGAAATCGGCCAATTCCGACAGCAGGAACGCAACCGCCGACGCGACCACCAGCGGCGCAGGCGCCAGTGCCGCCGAGAGCGCGGTCCCTGCTCCGATCGCTACCAATCCGTAAGCTACGCCAAGCCGCCGCTGCACCAGATCGCGCAGCACCAGGGCGAGGCCGGCCATCAGCACGCCGCTTGGCGCCATAAGTCCCGGCGCCACCGGGATAAGACACGGCCCATCCGGCGGACAGACCGTCCCGACATGCTGGATCAGCCAGTTCGCGACCGGGATACAGGCGATGTAAGCGGCAAGGAACACAAAACCTTCCACGCGAAGACGCCGGACGAGCATCATTGCGCTTCGGGGATGGCGTGCGCGGCATACGCCGCCCAGCCCTTGGCGCGCAGGCTGCACGCAGGACATTCGCCGCAGCCATAGCCCCAGTCATGACGCGCGCCGCGTTCGCCGAGGTAACAGGTGTGGGAATGTTCGATGATGAGATCGACCAGTCCCTTGCCGCCAAGCTCTTCCGCCAGCGCCCAGGTTTCGGCCTTGTCGCGCCACATCAGCGGCGTGTGCAATTTGAACGGACGTGCCATGCCGAGGTTGAGCGCGACGTTGAGCGCCTTGATGGTTTCATCGCGGCAATCGGGATAGCCGGAGAAGTCCGTCTCGCACATTCCACCGACGACGTGGGTGATGCCGCGGCGATAGGCCAATGCGGCGGCGAAGGTCAGGAACACCAGATTGCGACCCGGCACGAACGTATTGGGCAGGCCCCCCTCGCCCATTTCAATCGCCGTGTTGCGCGTCAGCGCCGTCTCTGAAATCTCGCCGAGCGTCGGAATATCCAGCGTGTGGTTTTCGCCGAGCCTTGAAGCCCATTCCGGCCGCAGCGACATCATGCCGTCGATCAGTTTTGAACGGCTCTCAAGCTCAACAATGTGGCGTTGGCCGTAGGAAAAACCGATGGTTTCCACGCGATCGAAGCGTGCCAGCGCCCATGCCAGGCAGGTCGCGGAATCCTGCCCGCCGGAGAAAAGCACCAAGGCTGCGTTCTGGCCCAACTCTGTCATGGGACTGCACTTAGCACCCTGACACCGCCGCGCCAATTGTCTCCGGGCCGCCATTGCGGCATAGAGGGCAGAACCCGTTCAGCCAGTGATCCGCCATGTCTCGTTCCCAAGATATTGCCAAGCTTCTCGACATCATGGCGGCGCTGCGCACGCCGAAAACCGGATGCCCGTGGGATCTGGAGCAAACCTTCTCGACCATCGCGCCTTACACCATCGAGGAGGCATTTGAGGTTGCCGACGCAATCGCCCGCGACGATCTCGAGGATCTGAAGGAGGAGTTGGGCGACCTGTTATTGCAGGTGGTGTTTCACGCGCGAATGGCCGAGGAGCAAGGCGCATTCGCGTTCGGCGACGTCGTGAATGCCATCACAACCAAAATGACCCGGCGTCACCCCCATGTGTTCGGTGACAAGGCCGGGCGCATGACGCCCGACGAAGTGAAAGGCCTGTGGCATAGCATCAAGGCCGAGGAAAAGGCCGAGCGCGCAGCGCTGCGCGGGGAAGTTCCCGACGCAAAACCTGGCCTGCTGGACAATGTGAAGAAGAACCAACCGGCGCTGGCCCATGCGATGGATTTGCAGCGCACCGCCTCGACCGTCGGATTCGACTGGAATGATCCGCGTGCGGTGCTCGCGAAAATCCGTGAGGAAGCCGACGAGATCGAAGCGGCACTGGATAGCCGCGATCAAACGCATATCGCGGAGGAAACCGGCGATCTTCTGTTCGCCGTGGTCAATCTGGCCCGTCACGCCAAGGCCGATCCCGAAATGGCCTTGCGGGCCACCAATGCAAAATTCCAACGGCGCTTCGGCTATATCGAACGCGCCCTCGCCGCGCGCGGGTCATCGCTGGAAGCCGCGACGCTGGCGGAGATGGATGCGTTGTGGAACGAGGCGAAGACCGCGAAATAGCTGTCGCAGCACGAACGGTTCATTGCGTGCTAGGCACAGCGTTGAATTTCGCAATGGTGATGTCGCGTTTGGTTTCATCGACGCGAACGGTCATGGAGAATTTGCCGTCCTCCAGATGCTTGTCGAGAACTTCAGAATTGCGATGCAGCCAGCTGATGCCTGCGCCATCGGACGCATCTATCGTGAGTTCTAACGTCACACGCGTAACAGCGAGGCGCTGCTCAATGGCCGCGAGCAGGGCTTCGACGCCCTCGCCTGTCTCGGCCGAGACCGGAAAGCATGGCCGTTCGGCCGGCCTGCGCGCGGCGATGTTTGCCAGATTGGCGCGGCCTTCTTCGTCGAAGCGATCGATCTTGTTCCAGACTTCCAGAATGCGCTGACCGCTGTCCGGATCGATACCGAGCTGACGCAGTACGTCTTCGACGTCGTGCTGCTGGGCTTCCGCATCCTCGTGAGAAATGTCGCGCACATGCAGAATGACGTCGGCCTCGATGACCTCCTCCAGTGTGGCGCGGAACGCTGCCACCAACATGGTCGGCAAGTCAGAGATAAAACCGACCGTATCGGACAGCATCGCCTTGCCGCCATGCGGCAGGGTTAGCGCACGCAACGTCGGGTCCAATGTTGCAAACAGCATGTCGGCGGCCTGCACATCGGCGCGGGTCAGCCTGTTGAAAAGCGTGGATTTGCCGGCATTGGTGTAACCGACCAGCGCAACAACACGATACGGCACACGCTGGCGACCCGCCCGATGCAGCCGGCGCGTCGCCTGCACTTTCTTGATTTCATTTTCGATACGGGTGATGCGATCGCCGATCAAACGGCGATCGGCTTCAATCTGCGTTTCGCCGGGGCCGCCCATGAATCCGAAGCCGCCA
>CALRLJ020000317.1:0-4635 GCA_943368635.1 Sediminibacterium ginsengisoli
ATGCGCTCGCCCTGATCGACGCGGCGATCAAGGAGAAATAGGCATAATAAAAGCCCGCCGATTGGCGGGCTTTTTGGTGGTTCAGCGGGTCGGCGTCGGATGTTCGCCGCGATAGTCGTAGAAGCCGCGGTTGGTCTTGCGGCCGAGCCAGCCGGCTTCGACATACTTCACCAGCAGCGGGCATGGCCGATACTTCGAATCCGCCAGCCCCTCGTGAAGCACCTGCATAATCGACAGACAGGTATCGAGGCCGATGAAATCGGCCAGTTCCAGCGGCCCCATCGGATGGTGCGCGCCGAGTTTCATCGCGGCATCGATGGCTTCGACATTTCCGACGCCCTCATAGAGCGTGTAGATCGCTTCGTTGATCATCGGCAGCAGGATGCGGTTGACGATGAAGGCCGGAAAGTCTTCCGAGACCGCAATCTGCTTGCCCATCCTGGTCACGAATTCGCGTGCGGCCTCGAACGTCGCGTCATCGGTGGCGATACCGCGGATCAGTTCGGCCAGCTCCATCACCGGAACCGGATTCATGAAATGGATGCCGATGAATTTCTCCGGCCTGTCGGTCGAAGCCGCCAGCCGAGTGATCGAAATCGACGAGGTATTGGACGCGATAATGGCTTCCGGCTTCAGCACCGCGCAGAGATCGTGAAAGATCTTGCGCTTGATCTCTTCCTTTTCGACCGCAGTCTCGATCACAAGATCGCAGGCGGCGAGACCCTCGAGATTGTCGGACGATGAGATTTTGGCGAGCGCGTGCTTGTGGGCGTCTTCGGTGATGGTTTTCTTAGCGACCTGACGCGATAGGTTGCCGTTGATGGTGGCCATCGCAGACTTCAGACGATCCGCGGACACATCGTAGAGTACGACATTGAAGCCGGCGAGCGCGGCAACATGCGCGATGCCGTTACCCATCTGTCCTGACCCAATCACGCCAACCGTCTTGATCGTTGCCATTCGCTTCCGGTCTCTGTGGCTCTCGGTCTTGCAGAGTACGGCAGTCACCCTGCCCACCCACTTTAATATTACGTCAAACACCAGCCGGAGTTTCGAATTTCCCTGGCCGCACGTCCAGCATAGCAGGTTCCGGGCGCATGACGCGCCCGGATATAGAGCTTAAAGTGCGGCGGTCAGTTCAGGGACCGCCTGATAAAGGTCGGCGACCAGGCCGAAGTCCGCAACCTGGAAGATCGGCGCGTCCTCGTCCTTGTTGATTGCGACGATCACCTTGGAGTCCTTCATGCCGGCCAGATGCTGGATCGCACCGGAAATTCCGATTGCGATATACAGCTCAGGCGCAACCACCTTGCCGGTCTGGCCGACCTGCCAGTCGTTCGGTGCATAGCCGGCGTCCACCGCCGCGCGCGAAGCGCCGACACCGGCACCCAGCTTGTCAGCCAGCGGCTCGATGTATTTGGCGAAATTCTCGCGGCTCTGCATGGCGCGGCCACCGGAGACGATGATCTTCGCCGAGGTCAGTTCTGGACGATCGCTCTTGGCGACTTCCTCGCCGACGAAGCTCGACAACGCCGGATCGGCCGCAGCCGCAGCGTTCTCGACCGACGCACTACCGCCGTCGCCAACCGCGGCGAATGTCGAAGTGCGCACGGTGATGACCTTCTTGGCGTCCTTGGACTTAACGGTCTGGATCGCGTTGCCGGCATAGATCGGCCGCTCGAACGTGTCAGGCGAAACCACCTTGATGATTTCAGAAATCTGCATCACGTCGAGCAGGGCTGCGACGCGTGGCATCACGTTCTTGAAGCGCGAGGTCGCAGGCGCCACGAATGCGTCATACGATCCGGCCAGCGAAACAATCAGCGCGGCCAGCGGCTCGGCCAGATCGTGTTCGAGGCTGGCGTTCTCCGCGAGCAGAACCTTGGTGACGCCCTTGAGCTTCGCCGCCGCTTCGGCGGCAGCCTTGGTGCCTTCGCCGCCACCGGCCACCAGAACGTGGACCTCGGCGCCGAGCGCGGCAGCCGCGGTCAGCGCCTTGTTGGTGGAATCCTTGAGGGTGGCGTGGTCGTGTTCGGCAATGAGCAATGTAGCCATTAGATCGCCCCGACTTCCTTGAGTTTCGATACCAGTTCAGCGACGTCCTTGACCTTGACGCCCGCCTTGCGGCCTGGAGGTTCGGTGGTCTTGAGAACTTCGAGACGCGGCGAAAGGTCGACGCCGAAGCTGTCGGCGGTCTTTTCGTCGATTGGCTTCTTCTTCGCCTTCATGATGTTGGGAAGGCTCGCATAGCGCGGCTCGTTGAGACGCAGGTCGGTGGTGACAATCGCCGGTCCCTTGACTTTGACGGTCTGCAAACCGCCGTCGACCTCGCGTGTGACCTTGAAGTCCGATCCATCGACTTCAAGCTTGGACGCGAATGTCGCCTGCGACCAGCCGAGCAAGGCGGCCAGCATCTGGCCGGTCTGGTTGCTGTCGTCGTCGATGGCTTGCTTGCCGAGAATGACGAGGCCCGGTTTTTCTTCGTCCACGATCGCCTTCAGAATCTTGGCAACGCCGAGCGGCTCTACAGTGCCTTCAGCTTTCACGAGGATGCCGCGGTCGGCGCCCATGGCGAGGCCGGTGCGGATGGTCTCCGACGCCTGTGCAGGCCCGATCGAAACCACCACAACCTCGGTCGCCTTGCCGGCCTCTTTCAGGCGCAGGGCTTCCTCGACGGCGATTTCGTCGAACGGATTCATCGACATCTTGACGTTGGCGAGTTCGACACCCGTCCCGTCGCTCTTGACGCGAATTTTGACGTTGTAGTCAACGACGCGCTTAACCGGCACCAGAACCTTCATCGGTTCCCTTTCGTCCTGAAATGGTTGATCACATCCACTCTAAAGCGGTTGGCGGCGGAACCTAATGGTCCCGCCAATCCGGGTCAACGCGCGAAAACTGGAAAAGGAGGAAGGTATACCTAATATCACCGTTCAACGGTTCTGGCCGGGCACCCAGAGCACATCGCGGGCTCCGTTGTCATTGACCGACCGGCCGGCCACGAAAAGAAAATCCGACAACCGGTTCAGGTATTGAATGGCCGCATCGCTCACCGGCTCGTTCGGCTGGGATGCCAGTTCCACCACCATCCGTTCGGCCCGGCGACAGACAGTTCGGGCCAGATGCAGATGGGCCGCAGCGGCCGTTCCGCCAGGCAAAATAAACGAATTCAGCGGCGCCAGATCGGCGTTTAGTGCGTCGATGTCCTGCTCCAGGCGTTCGACCTGCGTGGACAAGACCCGCAGCCGCTCCGCCTTGCCCTCCCGCTGCGGGACGGCCAGATCGGCCCCGAGATCGAACAGGTCATTCTGGACTCGCCCGAGCATGGCATCGATGGCCGGGGCCTGCGCCAGATGGAGACGGGCCACGCCGATCACGGCATTGGTTTCATCGACGGTTCCATAGGCGCTGACGCGAAGATCGTATTTCGGGCGTCGTTCGCCGCTGCCGAGCGCAGTGGTGCCGTCGTCGCCGGTGCGCGTGTAAATCCGGTTGAGAATGACCATCGCGTCGATCCGTTCTGACGTTGAAATTCCGTGAGTTATTTTCCAAGCACCCAAACGGCGAGCATCGCAATCACGATGGCGATGAACTGAAACAGGATGCGCAGCCGCATCAGCTTCTGCGAAGTGTTCGGCGAGCCGCCGCGCATCATGTTGAACAGGCCGAGCATCAGCACGATCGTGACCGCGGCCAATGCGATGGGGAGAGCTATGCTCGAGAGAAACGATGTCATGAGGGGTACATAACACCGCCGATGGCGGCGCGCCATCACCTGTCAGAAAATGCTGGAGAGAACCTTTTTGTCTCATCGACCGTACATGACTTTACGGTGCCGGCGCGGTACATCATATGTGCGATCAATCAGGGTGAAACGTGAGGCTGATCCGAAACGCTTTCAATGTCGCACTCGATGCGTTCTACACGTTCCTGGCCGATGACGGCTGGGCGATCGCCAGTCACATCGCCCTATCGGCGCTAATGGCGCTGTTCCCGTTCCTGATCGTGATTACGTCGCTGGCCGGCTTTTTCGGCTCGAAAGAACTGGCCGATCAGGCTGCGGAAATGATGCTGGAGACCTGGCCCTCTCAGGTCGCCAATGCCCTCTCCGGCGAAATCCACAACGTGCTGACGCAGTCGCATAGCGGCGTCCTTACCATCGGCGTCGTACTTGCGCTTTACTTCGCATCGAATGGGGTCGAAAGCCTGCGCGTCGGGCTCAACCGCGCGTATGGCGTGGTCGAACAACGGCGCTGGTACTGGCTGCGGCTGGAATCGATCGGCTACACCATGGTCGCCGCCGTGACATCGCTGGCGATGGCGTTCCTGATCGTGCTCGGCCCGCTGCTGCTTGCCGCTGCCCGGCGTCACATTCCACTTCGGATCGAACCGAACGAAGACCTTTTCACGATCCTTCGTTTCGGCCTGACCATTATCGCGCTGATCGTCGCCCTCGTCATTTTGCACAAATGGCTGCCGGCTGGAACGCGCCGTATGCGCGAGATTATGCCGGGCATTGTCGTCACGATGGTCGGGTCGCTCGTCTCGGGCGTGGTGTTCGGCCAGTATCTCGCACGCTTCGCCAGCAATTACGTTACAACCTATGCCGGTCTTGCGTCGGTGATGATTGCGCTG
>CALRLJ020000318.1:0-4635 GCA_943368635.1 Sediminibacterium ginsengisoli
AGGCAAGACTGATCCAGTCAGCGACTGCGAACCTTTCCACGCCCTTCAGGCCGCCAATGCCTGAAAAGCGTTCCGCGACATTTACATGTTGGGAGCCGAGAATACTAACGCCGAACACGCCATGCTTCAGAAGCAGCGGCCACGACGACGCCTGGCGGTTGACGCTGACGATCAGCGTCGCAGGCTCGACCGACAGCGACGACACCGACGTCACGGTCATGCCGGACAGATCGTTGCCCCGCCCCACCGTGATAACGCTGACGCCACCTGCGAGCGATCGCATGGCGTTACGGAAACTTTCCGCCGATACCGAAACATCGATCCTGCTTTCGTGAATGTTCCGAGCCGGTGAATTCATTTCAATCTCACGCGCCGACCGGATCGCTGGATTCTTTCAGCAGTTCACGCAGAATCGTTCCTTCCAACGCCGCAAGATCGGCGGATCCGCGCTGGCGCGGGCGCGTCAGATCGACATCGATGTCGTTGGCGATGCGGCCGTCTTCAATGACCAGCACACGATCCGCCAGAGCGACCGCCTCGGCGACATCGTGCGTCACCAGGATTGCGGTAAATTCCTGATCCCGCCAGACGCTCTCCAGCAACCGCTGCATCGAAATGCGCGTCAGCGCATCGAGTGCGCCAAGCGGCTCGTCGAAGGCCAGGATGCGCGGATGGCTGACCAGCGCACGCGCCAAGGCGACACGCTGTTTCTGCCCGCCCGACAATACCGCGGGCCACTGGTCGCGCTTCTCGTCGAGACCGACTTCCTTCAGCGCATCGTCAGCGCGAATTTTGGCATCCGGCGAATTGCGGTCACGGCCGAGACCGACCTCGACATTCGACAGCACCCGCGCCCACGGCAGCAGACGCGGCTCCTGAAACATGACGCGGACGTGGTCGCTCGGGCGGCCCTCATGGTCGCCGAACTCGATGGTCCCCGCGCTCGGCTCGTCCAGCCCGCCTATCAGGCGCAGCAGCGTGCTCTTGCCGCAGCCAGATTTGCCGACGATGGCGACGGACTGCCCCGCCGGAATATGAAGATCGATGCCGCGCAGCACTTCATTGTCGCCGAACGATTTGCGAAGGCCACGGATGGTCAGCGACAGCGCGCGGGACGGATCGCGCGCTCGGTCCCGCGCCACCTTCGCCTCCCGGATCAGGTCGGTGGCGGCGTCCAGTACTTTTGCATCGGCCGGAGCGAATCGAAATGCCTGCGTCATGTTCATTCTCGTTATTTCTGGAAGGCCGGATGCCAGGACAGCGTGAACCTCTCCAGCACGCGCGCGGTGGAGTCGGCGAGCTTGCCGAGCAGCGCATAGATCAGGATGCTGAGCACGACGACGTCGATCAGCATGAATTCGCGCGCCTGCATCGCCATGTAGCCAAGGCCCGACGACGCCGCGATGGTTTCCGCAACGATCAGCGTCAGCCACATGATGCCGAGCGCGAAACGAAGCCCCACGAAGATCGACGGCAGCGCGCCGGGGAAGATCACGCGGCGGAACAACTCGCTATTGCTCATGCCGTAGATGCGGCCCATTTCGATCAGCTGCGGGTCCACGGTCTTTATTCCGTGCAGCGTGTTGAGATAGATCGGAAAGAACACGCCGAGTGCGACCAGAAACAGCTTCGCCGACTCGTCGATGCCGAACCACAGGATCACCAGCGGAATCAGCGCCAGATGCGGCACGTTGCGCACCATCTGCAAGGTCGTATCGGTGAGCTTGTTGCTGATCTGCGACAACCCGTTGGCGAGACCGAACGCGAAGCCGATCGCGCCGCCGATCAGAAAGCCGACGCTCGCGCGCCAGAAACTGACCCAGATATTCTTCGCAAGCTCGCCGGACAACGCCAGCTTCCAGCCCGCCACCGCGACGTCACTCGGTGCCGGCAACACCCGCGCCGACACGAAGCCAGCGACACAGGCGATCTGCCAGACCAGAAGAATGACCAGCGGCACGATCCACTGGGTCAGGCCGTCTGCGCGCGGAATGCGAAACCCGCGTGGCCGGGACTGCGATACGGTATCAGCGAGACTCATGACTGCGACGCCTGCTTCTGCGGACGATGGTCATTGCCAATCGTTTCTCCGAACGGTCCGGTATTGACGTGTAGCGGCGTGACATTGGATCGGCTCAGGTTGAGCAATGGAAACACCAGTTCAGCGAAGCGGTAGGCTTCTTCAAGGTGCGGATAGCCGGACAAGATGAAGGTATCGATGCCAACATCCTGATACTCCTTGATGCGTTCCGCTACCGTCTGCGCGTCACCTACCAGCGCGGTGCCAGCACCGCCCCGCACCAGACCAACACCGGCCCACAGGTTCGGACTTACCTCGAGCTTGTCGCGCCGTCCGCCATGCAATTGCGCCATGCGCTGCTGGCCGACCGAATCCATCCGCGAGAAAATCTTCTGCGCCGACGCGATGGTGTCGTCGGTGACGTACTGGATCAGTTCGTCCGCCGCGCGCCACGCCGCCTCATTGGTTTCGCGCACGATCACATGCAGACGGATGCCGAACGAGAGCTTGCGGCCCTTCTTGGCCGCAGCGGCCTTCACGCGAGCGACCTTCTCGGCCACCTGCGCCGGGGGCTCGCCCCATGTCAGATACTTGTCCACGGTATCGACCGCGACATCAATGCCGGCATCCGACGAACCGCCGAAATAGAGCGGCGGCCGCGGCAACTGCACCGGTTCGAACAGCAGCCGGCCGTCCTCGATCGAGATGTGCTTGCCCTGTGCGTTCACGGTCTTGCCCGCAAGCAGATCGCTGTAAACGTTCAAGAACTCGCGCGTGACTTCGTAGCGCTCGTCGTGATCGAGAAAAATGCCGTCGCCTTTGTTCTCGACCGGATCGCCGCCGGTCACGACGTTGATCAGCAAGCGTCCGTTCGAGACACGATCCAGCGTTGCGGTCATCCGCGCGGCAACGCTCGGCGACTGCAGGCCGGGCCGCACCGCGACCAAATAACGCAACCGCTCGGTCCAGGGTGCCACCGCCGAGGCGACCACCCACGAATCCTCGCAGCTTCGCCCGGTCGGCAGCAATGCGCCGAAGTAACCGAGCTGGTCCGCAGCCTGCGCGATCTGACGCAGGTAATTGAAATTCACCTCGCGTCCGCCGGTGGTGGTGCCGAGATAGCGGCTGTCACCATGGGTCGGCAGGAACCAGAGGATGTTGGCCGGTGTCGTGTTCGCGCTCATGAGCCTGACTTTCTTGCAACGTCGGAAATCTTGATGGCTTTTGGCAGCAGGCCGAGCGCGAAGAAGGTGTCCGCGACTTGCTGCTGCTCGGTGATCACCGTGTCATTGATCGGCTTGATGCCGTAGGATTGGCGCTCCAACGCCAGTTCGAGCACCGGCACCGGCAGACCCACGGAGGGACTGAGCTGTTCGGCGACCGCCTTGATGTCGCCCTTTGCCCAATCGTCGACTTCATTGAGCTGCGTCAGCACCAGATCGACGATCTTCGGATCGGTGCTGAGGAACTTCTGCGACGAGAAATAGAACTGATAGTTCGAAACGATCCCGGTGCCGTCCGCCAGCGTGCGTGCCTGCGTCGCCGCCTCAGCAGCGGCCTGGAACGGATCCCAGATCACCCACGCATCGACCGCGCCTTTTTCAAAAGCGGCGCGCGCATCTGCCGGCGCAAGGAACACAGGTGTGATCTCAGAGTATTTGACGCCCGCCTTCTCCAGCGCCTTCACCAGAAGAAAGTGGACGTTGGAGCCTTTGTTCAGCGCGACCTTCTTGCCTTTTAGGTCGGCGACGGTCGCAAGCTTGCTGTCTTTTGGTACGAGGATCGCCTCGCCTTTCGGCGCGGGCGGCTCATAGGCGACATATTGAATCGGCGCACCGGCGGCCTGCGCGAAGATCGGCGGCGCTTCGCCCGTGTTGCCGAAGTCGATGGCACCGACGTTGAGCGCTTCGAGCAGCGGTGGCCCCGACGGGAATTCGGTCCAGACCACGCTGTAACCGAGCGCCTTCAGTTTCGGCTCCAGCGACCCCTTGCTCTTGAGCAGCACCAGCTTGCCGTATTTCTGGAAGCCGATGCGGACCACTTTCTCCTGCGCCTGCGCCGGAACGATCGATGAAAGCGTCAGCGCCGCAGCGGCTGCGAGCGCGAACGTGGTCAATGTGCGACGTGTGTGCATGAACGTTACCTTTGATGAAACGAAAATAATGGGAATGATGAAGCCGTCAGATCTGTGCGGACTTCCAGACGATGTCGCGTACCGCGATTTGTTTCGGGATCAGCCCAAGCTTGTGGAAGCGATCGGCGACGCCCTGCTGAGTCTCGATGATCTCGTCGGTCACGGGACCGATCGCGAACGAGGCGCGGCGCGCGGCCAGCGTCTGAATGTCAAGCGGCACGCCGGTGATCTCATGCAACGACTGCGCAACCGCGTCGCGGTTGGCTTCCGCCCATGCGGCCGCCGTGGCGAGGCCCGCGATCACCTCGCGCAGCGGTCCCGACTTCTGGGCGGCGAAATCGCGATTGGCGATAAAAAAGGCGTTGGTCTTCGCCACTTCATGGGCATTGATGAGAATGCGCGCATTCTGCTTCTTCTCGCCGATGGCGAAATACGGATCCCACACCGCCCAAGCGTCGATGCTGCCGTTGGCGAAAGCGGG
>CALRLJ020000319.1:0-4621 GCA_943368635.1 Sediminibacterium ginsengisoli
TGGGTGGTGCGGGCCGCCATCGGTTTGTCGTAGAACGCCTCGATACCATCTTCCTCGTCATCATCATCGCTGATGAGCTGCGAGTTCAGCGGCTGCGAGAGCTTCGAGCCGTCGCGATACAGCGCGTTGGCCTTGAGCGCGAGCTTCCACGACAGCAGGTAAGCGGATTTACAATCCTCCACCGTGGCGTCGTTCGGCATGTTGATGGTCTTGGAAATTGCACCCGAGATGAACGGCTGCGACGCCGCCATCATGCGGATGTGGCTTTCCACCGACAGGTAACGCTTGCCGATCTTGCCGCAGGGGTTGGCGCAGTCGAACACTTCGTAATGTTCGGGCTTGAGGAAGGGGGCGCCTTCCACCGTCATCGCGCCGCAGATGTGCACGTTAGCGGCTTCGATCTCGCGCTTGGAGAAGCCGACCGCTGCGAGCAGGTCGAAGCCGGGGGCGGCGATTGCTTCCGGATCGATCTTGAGCGTCTGGGTCAGGAATTCTTCGCCGAAGGTCCACTTGTTGAAAGCGAACTTGATGTCGAAGGCGGTTGGAAGCGCTGCTTCCACCTTCTTCAATGCTTCGTCGGTGAAGCCCTTGGCTTTCAGCGTCGAGACGTTGATGCCGGGTGACTGGCCGAGCGAGCCGTGACCGACCGCATAGGCTTCGATCTCGGCAATCTCGTTTTCAGGGTAGCCGAGCGCGCGCAAAGCTTCCGGAACGGCGCGGTTGATAATCTTCCAGTAGCCGCCACCGGCGAGCTTCTTGAATTTCACCAGCGCGAAGTCCGGCTCGATGCCCGTGGTGTCGCAATCCATGACGAGACCAATGGTGCCGGTCGGCGCGACCACAGTGGTCTGCGCGTTGCGGTAGCCGTGCTGTTCTCCGAGTTCGAGCGCGTGATCCCAGACCAGCTTGGCGCGGGTAACGATGTCGCCCTGCGGGCAGCTTGCGTGATCGAGCGGCACGGGGTTCACGGCCAGCGCTTCATAGCCGCGGGATTCGCCATGCGCCGCGCGGCGATGGTTGCGGATCACGCGCAGCATGTGCGCTGCGTTCTTCTTGTAGCCGGGGAAGGGGCCAAGCTCCTTCGCCATCTCGGCGGAGGTGGCGTAGCTGGTGCCGGTCATGACTGCGGTGAGCGCACCGCACAGCGCGCGGCCTTCCTTGGAGTCATACGACAGACCCATGGTCATCAGCAGGCCGCCGATGTTGGCGTAGCCGAGGCCGAGGGTGCGGTACTCGTAGGAGAGTTCGGCAATCGGCTTCGACGGAAACTGCGCCATCATGACGGAGATTTCGAGCACGACGGTCCAGAGACGGCACAGATGCTCATAGGCTTCGATGTCGAAACGACGCGTCTGCGTGTCGTAGAAGGTCAGCAGGTTGGCGGAGGCGAGGTTGCACGCCGTGTCGTCGAGGAACATGTATTCCGAGCACGGATTGGATGCGCGGATGTCGCCGCTGGCCTTGCAGGTGTGCCAGTCGTTCATGGTGGTGTTGTAGTGCAGGCCGGGATCGGCCGACGCCCAGGCGGCGTAACCGATTTTTTCCCACAGGTCGCGGGCCTTCAGCGTCTTCATCACCTTCTTTGAGGTGCGGGCGTTGAGATTCCAGTCGCCGTCGGTTTCCACCGCGCGCAGGAAGTCGTCCTTGAGCGACACCGAGTTGTTGGAGTTCTGGCCGGCCACCGTGAGATAGGCTTCCGAATCCCAGTCGGTGTCGTAGGTGTCGAACGAAATATCGGTGTAGCCCTGCTTGGCGAACTGCATCACCCGCTTGATGAGGTTGTCCTGCACCAGTGCGCGGCGCGCGAACTTGATCTCGCGGCGCAGAGCCGGATTCTTTTCAGGATCGAAGCAATCGTCGCCCGAACCTTCGCAGTTCACGCAGGCCTTCATGATGGCCTTGAGGTGCTTCTGGTTGATCTTGGAGCCGGTGACGAGCGCCGCGACCTTCTGCTCTTCCTTCACCTTCCAGTCGATATAGGTCTCGATGTCCGGATGGTCGGCGTCGACCACGACCATCTTGGCCGCGCGGCGCGTGGTGCCGCCGGATTTGATCGCGCCCGCTGCACGGTCGCCGATTTTCAGGAAGCTCATCAGGCCGGAGGAACGGCCTCCGCCGGAGAGCTTTTCGCCTTCGCCGCGCAGACGCGAGAAGTTGGAGCCGGTGCCCGAGCCGTATTTGAACAGGCGCGCTTCACGCACCCACAGGTCCATGATGCCGCCTTCGTTGACGAGGTCGTCGTTGACGCCCTGAATGAAGCAGGCGTGCGGCTGCGGATGCTCGTAAGACGATTTCGATTTCACCAGCTTGCCGGTGAACGGATCGACATAGTAGTGGCCCTGGCCGGGACCATCGACGCCATAAGCCCAGTGCAGGCCGGTGTTGAACCACTGCGGCGAGTTCGGCGCGACCATCTGCTTGGCGAGCATGAAGCGCAGTTCGTCGTAGAATGCTTTCGCGTCGTCTTCGGATGTGAAGTACGAGCCCTTCCAGCCCCAGTAAGTCCAGCAGCCGGCAAGGCGATCGAACACCTGCTTGGCGGAATGCTCGCCGCCGATGCGCTCGGCTTCGGGGAGGGCGGCCAGCGCGTCGGTGTCCGGCACCGAGCGCCACAGCCATGACGGGATAGTCTCTTCCTCGACCTTCTTCAGGCGCGAGGCGACACCGGCTTTGCGGAAATACTTCTGCGCCAGAACGTCGGAGGCGACCTGCGACCAGAACTCCGGCACCTCGACGTTCTCAAGGCGGAACACCACCGAGCCGTCGGGGTTGCGGATCTCGCTCGTCGTCAGCCGGAAGTCGATGGCGGCGTAGGGTGACTGGTCGGCTTTGGTGTAGCGGCGTTCGATTCGCATTTTAGTGCCCCGTCTTTGGCCGGCGCGTCCGCATCTGACGGTACGCCGGAGATTTCAATTTGCGAACCGGTTCGTTCGCTGTTCCTTGGCCGTTCACGCCGTCCCGTCCGGGTCCGATGCTGCGGCCTGTTTCACTCTGGTGAGCAAGGTGCGGTCCCCACAACCGGCCTTGCCCGAACGCCCCAATTCCGCCTTTTGCACCACGGTTTGCCGCGGTTTCGCCTCTTCGATTTGGCCCCGAAAACAGCGCAGACAAATCCACGATCCGTGGCCTCGACCGGCCTGACGGAGCTGTCTTCTTGACCCTTTTCGGGAGGTGCCCGGCGGGACTGAAAACCCCCGCGCCGAACAGTCCCAAAGCTAGGCCGACTCCATCCGGCACGTCAAGGATTAGTGTCGAAACCTGAATCAAATACTAAATATGGTGGAAAATGCGGATTTCCAGCGGGATGACGCATCGCCGGGAAGGTTCGCATTGCGGGAAGTATCGGTGAGTCCTTGTGGATTCGGAAGGCGAAATTTCACCTGCTTGTGAGTTCCTCCAGAGTTTCTCGCAGGGTTCCAAAATCGCGCCACGGGTATGCGCGCATTTTGCGGATTTCGGGTGGATCAAGTCTCGTGCGCATGATCTTTCTCCCCGTCATCCACATGGTGTGGAATTTGAGTCGAAGGACCAAACCTGTGGACAGCCGCACGCCGCCCGAAGCGTTGAGCCAAACGACACCCGAACAAGACGCCATTGCGCAGCGGCGAACGCGAACCATCGGCTATCTGCTGCTGGTCGCGACATCGATAGGCTGGGGCCTGAACTGGCCCGTCACCAAACATCTGTTGATGGAATTGCCGCCGCTATCGGTGCGCGGGCTGTCGGGCATCGTCGGGGCTGCGTTGCTGGCGCTGTTGGCACTGGCGTTCCGGCAGCCGCTGAGCGTGCCGCGCGCGCAGTGGCCGCGGCTCGTTCTGCTGTCGGTGCTCAACGTCACAGCCTGGATGGCGCTGATGGGGCTGGCGTTGGTGTATCTGCCGGCCAGCGAAGCGGCGGTCATGGCCTATACAATGCCGGTGTGGGCTTCGGTGCTGGCATGGCCGATTCTCGGCGAGCGGGTTTCATTGTTGCGCGTGGTGGCCATGGCGATGGCGATCGCGGGGCTCGTCGCGCTGATGGGCGGCGGGGGCGTTGCCGCCAGCTACGCTAAGCTGCCGGGCATTCTATTGGCGCTGGCCGGAGCATTCCTGTTTGCGCTCGGCACGGTGTTTGGAAAACGATGGCCGTTGGCATTGCCACCTTTAACATCGGCGGTTTGGCAAATCCTGATCGGCTGCCTGCCGGTTGCAATTGCGGGACTTCTCATCGAACAGCCGCACTTCACGGCGCTGACGCCGCTGGGCTGGACGCTGTTCGGCTATTCCATCGTGGTCCAGTTCTGCATCGCTTATGCCTGCTGGTTCGCAGCCCTGCAGCGGCTGCCAGCTTCGGTGGCTGCCATCGGGACGTTGCTGGTGCCGGTCATCGGTGTGCTGGCATCGGCCGCAACGCTCGGCGAGCCGCTCGGCTTGGCCCAGATCGCAGCACTCGGCTTCACCATCGCAGGCGTCGTGCTGGCGTCACGATCCTGAGACAACACCGTCTCAATGCGTGCAGAAAGCGACTGTTAATACTTCATTAATTGACGCTGTATCCGAAATGCAACAGCCCATGGAACCATAGCCTGATAGGTTCCATACGGATCCGGCTGGCGGCCAAAGCCAGCGGACGATTGGGGTTG
>CALRLJ020000320.1:0-4620 GCA_943368635.1 Sediminibacterium ginsengisoli
GGGTGTCCCGGACGGACGGCTTTCGAAGAGTTCGGCTGCGTGCCTGCGATAAGGCGGGTCTCAGTTGTAACGATGCCGGTGATGGCGGCGTACCTTGCGCGGCTTCACGACCCGGACGCCGGGGTCTGCGTATCGGCCCTGTTCGGCAAAGGCGAACACCGGGTTGAGCTGGCAATAGGCCCGACGTCCCGAGGCACTGGCCTGACACTGGGCGTAGGTATTGTAATAGCAGGTGCCGGGACCGCTGCCGAAGCCGCCCTCGACTAGGCAATAGCGGTAATCCCGGGCCTCGGCAGAGCCGATGCCGAACACGGCGAAGCCCGCCAGAGCGGCAGCGGCCAAAAGTGCTTTGCGCATGAGACGTTCTCCCGGTTGGATAAAGGCTTACAGTGAAAACTGTGCCGCCGGAATATGGTTCAGTTTGCGCGAGGCTTCAAATCAATCATGGTTGAGGCGGCGGGACGGCCATGCTAGGTCTCGCCGCGCCGCGGGTGTAGCTCAATGGTAGAGCAGCAGCCTTCCAAGCTGAATACGAGGGTTCGATTCCCTTCACCCGCTCCAAATTCCCCGAAAAATTCATCGCCGACCGCGCCAGCCCGCCTCACGAATCGTCGAGCTTGTTGAGGTCGCGGACCGACTGCATGATCGGCTCGAAGTTCGAGCGCGCGTCCAGTGCGTCGAACAGCTGGGCCGTGTCCGACAGCAGCGCGTGAGAGCGCTGGATTGCGATTCTGACGTCATCGCGCGGCGTATCCGACAGCCGGCCATGGCCTGACAGCAGGATTTTCGAGTCCAGTCCCTTCAGCCGCTCCAGCGACTGGATGTAATCGCTGATACTTCCCGAGCCGAACACGCCGCCCATCACGCCGCCGGGCATCAGGGTGTCGGCGGCGAACAGCAAGCCCTTGTCCTGTTCGAACAGGCTGATGCACGCCGAGGTATGACCCGGCGTGTACATCACGTTCAGCCGGAAGTTGCCGAGGTCGATCAGGTTGCCTTCCTCGAGCCAGATGTCGATGTCGATCGGCACGTTCGGCTCGTTGAACATCTTGCGCAGCATCGAGAAGTCGTCGCGCAGCATGATCTTGTTGGCGGCGAGACGGTGCGCGGCGATGATGGTTTTCCCGGTGAAGTGATACGCCGCGCCGATATGATCGAGATGTTCGTGACTGAGCACGACCATGTCGATGTCGGAAGGCTCGATGCCAACGTGGCGGAGACATTCCAGCAGATGCGCGAAGTTCGACGACAGGCCGACATCGATCATGATGGTGCGCTTGCTGCCGCGAACCAGATAGGCGTTGGCGGCGCGGTTTTTGAACCGGATCTGATAAACGTCCTCGGCCGCCTGAATGAGCGAGCAGACATCGTTGTTGAGAAGGATCGGAAAAGGCGAGGGTCTGTGGTCGCTCATGGCGCGGCGGCCCTGAAGTTGACCGCGTTCGAGGCCCGCAACCGTTTGCTGAGTGCGTCCATGATCATCAGTGCGAACGCGGGCTGTTGGCTCACGAGGTACACGAAGCGTGCGTGATTGATTTTCATCACCCGCGTGCCCGATACGGCAGCCACCGCCGATGCCGACCGCGACGATCCGTCGATGACCGCCATCTCGCCGAAGAATTCGCCCTTGCCGAGAGTGACGATGACCGTCCTGTCCGCACCTGAATTCTTGACGATGTCGATCTGGCCTTCGAGCACGACAAACAGCTCGCGGCCGCTCGACCCTTCCTCGAAAACCACCTCCGAGGCATCATATTCGTGGATGCATTTTTCGATTGTCATGGAAGCACCCCGTCTTCCGGCGCCGGTTCGGCCCCGTCATACTAAGACGGAATCCGGGGTGTGCAATCGGCGCGTTAAGACGGGCGCGTTGCCGCAGAGCACAAATGGGGCTGGCAGGCCGTTCTTCGATGTCACCCCGGCTTCATGTTGGCCACGACCATGTTGGCGACATCGGTATAAGTGTTCACCAGCGGTCCCACGATCCTGTGCAGCGGCGTCTTGGAGACCAGCAAATCGTGCATCACCAGATGGTCGATCCCTGTGGTGAGAAAGCAGATCACCGCGTCGCGCGGCGTCTCGATCATCGGCTCGCCCTTGACGTTGAACGATGTGTTGATGAGGACCGGCACGCCGGTGAGGGCGTCAAATTCCTTCAGCAGCCGGTAGAGTGTTGGATTGGTTTCCTCGCGGACGGTCTGCACCCGTGCCGTGCCGTCGACGTGAACAATAGACGGGATTTTGTCGCGCCATTCGGGGCGGACATTCTTGGCGATCAGCATGAAGGGCGAGTCTTCCTCGCCCTCGAAGATTTCTTTCGCGCGTTCGTAAAGCACGATGGGCGCGAACGGCCGGAACGGCTGGCGATGCTTGACGCGGCTGTTGAGAATATCCTTCATCTCCGGCTTGCGCGGATCGGCCAGCAGGCTGCGGTTGCCCAATGCGCGCGGACCGAATTCGGATCGGTCCTGAAACCAGCCGATTACTTTCTGGTCGGCGAGCAGTTTCGCGGTGTCCTTGGCGATGTCGTTGCTTTTGGTTTGCGTGGTCTGGATACGGACCAGGAATTTGCTGGCTGAGTCGGCGACCTCCTGATCGGAGTAGCGTTTGCCGACATAGGAATGGTCCATCACGAAGTTGCGCGGCTGTTTGAGAATCTCCAGCCAACCGTAATAAGCGCAGCCGATGGCGATGCCGTCGTCGCCTGCAGCCGGTTGGATCCACACATTCTCGAACCCGGATTCGCGCGCAACCCGGCCGTTGGCGACGCAATTCAGTGCCACGCCGCCTGCGATGCAGAGATTTTTCGCGCCTGTTGTTTCGCGCAGCCATGCGGCGCGGGCGAGAAGCACATTTTCGGTATCGTCCTGGACCCGCCAGGCGACATCCTCCCAATGCTTCATCAACGAGCTGTTTTCCCATTTCTGCTCGCCGTCCATCACGTAGGGCTTGTTCAGTTCGGAGGTCCAGCGCGGAACGCTGAGTGTGTTGTCCTTGATCTGCATCAGCGACCTGACGTTGCCGTGACGCCCGTAAGGCGCAAGGCCCATCAGTTCGCCGCACTTGTTCCAGTCGCCGAAGATGTAGGTAGATGCGCGGCTGTAGAGCGCGCCGAGGCCGGGCATGTTGTAGAATTCATCGCTGAGAAATCCGCGATCGGGCTCCATCCAGACTTTCTTCACGCATTCGAGCTTCGAGCCGGAGAATTTGTAATAGCTCTCCGACTCGCGCGCCAAGGGCGTCGCGGTGTCGGTGGCGGGAAAGGTCTCGTTGACGTCGGAACGGTAGCTGCCGACACCGTCGACGATCATCACGACGCCCTCCACGAACGGGGACACGGCGAACGCGCTGTAAGCGTGGGCGAGGTGATGGGAAATAGACACGACCTTGTCGGATCGTGACAGGAAATGGGGATGGCTCTTGGCATCGGCCCGTTCATATTCGGGCAGGAAGCCCGGCAGATCCTGGTACATCAGCCGGTCCTCCATCTCGGGGACCGGCAGGATGTAGCAATTGCGAACCACCAGATCGACGTCGTCGAGAGTGATGCCTTCGGCATTCAGGCAGTAGTCGATGACTTCCTTGTAGAAACCGCTGGCGTGTTTCTCGCGCGTGATACGCTCCTTCGCGATTGCGAAAGCGATCTCGCCATCTCGCAGCAAACAGGCGCTCACGTCGTGGTCATAGGTGTTAAGGCCGAGGACGTAGGTGTGTTTTTTGGGCATGGACGAACTTTCGGAGCGATGGGCTTAAACGCTTAGTGCTGGAAACGATGCGGGCGGTTCAAAGTCTGTCTCGCATCTGCGAAGGTATTCCGTTCAGCATGATGAACGCCGGTTCAGCCTGTTGTATTGGATATAAACATTAGCACGGGCCGGTTGCTTGACCCACGAAGCAGGTTGACCCTAATCTGCGAGAGGATGAATCGTACAGTAGTCTTCTTTTCGGCTATTTATTTTCTGAACGTGCCTGAACGGGACGCAGGCTCAAGAGTTTAATACGCGGAAGTGCTCCGAAGCGTTTCCCGGAACTGGAGGTGTTCTCTATGACTCAGACCAAGACACGTTCGAATTTTTTAAAGCGTAGTCTGGCGGCTGCCGGGCTGGTGCTCGTCTATTCGATCAGCTTTATCGGCTCGTCATTCGTCGTGGCAACGGTCGCGTCGACCAGTGCTGATGCGCGTGGTCGTGGCGGCGGTGGTCGTGGCGGCGGACGTGGGCGTGGCCGCGGTGGCGGCTGGGCGCGCGGGCGTGGCAGAGGTTATGGCTACGGCCTGGGATTCGTTGCTCCTGTCGTGCGCGGTTGCTACTGGAGCCGCCGTTACGGTCGGACAATCTGCCCATATTGATAGCTGCACATCCGCATAATGCGGGTTGCATGAAATTGCGAGGTGCGCCGGTTCTCCGCCGCACCTCGTTTCATTTTGAAGGTGTTGTTTAAGATTGTCCGATCCGCGCCGGATCGGGCGACGTCAGGATTTGCGAGAGCCTGACGCGCGGATTGCAAGAGGTGCGGCAGCATCGCTGCCCATGAGCGCGCCCTTTGCCGTTGCCACGATCCGCCGGATGATGTCGTCGGTATCGTTGAGATCGCACAATCCCCCCGACAATTTTTTCAGCC
>CALRLJ020000321.1:0-4591 GCA_943368635.1 Sediminibacterium ginsengisoli
GACGAAAACGCGTCAGTTAAAGATGCTTAGTCCGGGTCGCGCGATGCCAGCGCATCCGCAACGGCGGTGCGGATGTCACCGACTGCGAACGGCTTGGTGATGACGTCGTGGACGATGGCGTTCAATCCGGATGCCCGCTCGCGCTGATCGGCGAAGCCGGTCATTAACAGAATGGTGACCCGGGGGAAGTCGCGGGCGGCGGCCAGCGCCAGCGCGATACCGTCCATCACCGGCATCTTGATGTCGGTGAGCAGAAGATCGAACGCGCCGTTGTCACGATTCAGAATCTCCAGCGCCTCGGCGCCGTCTTCCGCTGTGACGATCTCATGGCCGTCCATGGCAATCGCGCGGGCGACGAGCAGGCGCATCGACTCTTCGTCATCGGCAATCAAGACGCGCGGCATTCAGGTTCCTCCGGACGCGATGTCCAGCCTGTGGAAGAACCTCACGGCAATTTCGCGGCCCTCGGAGGGCGGAGATGCCAGCCGCGTTTTGAACCAGGCTTTCTCGCCGGGATTGAGCGCCGCTTGTTCGAGGACGGCGTTCCAGGCGTAGATGTCCGCGCCCTTGGCGTCGCGCACGATGAATCGCAGTCGCGGAATTTCGACGGACTTGCGCGTGACATCGACGATGGCGCCTTCGATCAGCAGCACCGGCTTGTTGTTGACCATCTCCGTGCTGATCTTGAGATCCTCGAAGGCGAGGCCGCGCAGGTTCACGCCCATCCCGGCCATTTTGAAGAATGTCGCGGTCTGCGGCATCAGCCGCACCACGTCGGCGCGCCAGACGACCAGGCTGAACACCATCGCAGCGAGCGCCACGCAGACCGTCGGCAGGGTCAGAACGCCGGGGAGGGCTTTGGCCCAGTTCGCAGACTTCAGGAAAGGTGCAACGGATGGACTCAATTTGTTGAGCCGGGAGGATTTTGCAGGGCCGGTGTCCGTCATGGCCTCCTGCTGGGCCAATGCCGTCCAGTTCTGGTCGGCCTCAGCAGCCGGTTGCGCGGTCTCCGGCTCTGACCAATCGGCGGAAATGGATGGGCTTTCGACATGCGGCGCATCGTTGTCGCCCCAATCGGCCGCCGTCTCATCTTGTGATCGAAAGCCGTCCTGCGGACGGGTTTCACCCGTTCCGTGACGGGACACAGCCTCGGTTGAGGCCAGTTCCTGCGGGATGGCTTGCCAGACTTCCTGGCAGCGGGCGCAACGCACCCGGCGTCCGGCCCCGCTGAAATTGGCCGGATCGACCGCGTAAGATGTCGTACAGTGGGGGCAAACGATATGCATGAACGAATCGCCAGAGTGAACGCGCGGCCCAAGGTTATCTCAGCGTCCGTTAACGAATCGGAAACCATAACGGCCGCAAAAGCGTTTTATGGCGACCGCTCATGCGGTTGCCGGTTGCCTGCGGTATCCGGGGATAGCGTGGGCTGTGTCTCCATCGGTCATGTCGAACGGAGCTGAGCTTGGTCCGGTTCGAAAATGTCGGTTTGCGTTACGGGCTTGGCCCGGAGATTTTGCGCGACCTGACCTTCCAGATTCCCGCCCGCTCGTTCCAGTTTCTCACCGGGCCGTCCGGCGCCGGCAAGACGTCGCTGTTGCGCATGCTGTTCCTGTCGCTGCGCCCGACGCGGGGACTGGTCAATCTGTTCGGCAACGACGTGTCGCTGCTCGACAAGGATGCGCGCGCCGGATTGCGTTCACGCATCGGGATCGTGTTGCAGGATTTCCGGCTGCTCGACCACATGACAACCTATGAGAACGTCGCGCTGCCGTTCCGCGTGATGGGGCGCAGCGAATCCAGCTATCGCAGGGAGGTCATCGATCTTCTCAACTGGGTCGGGCTCGGCAAGCGGATGGACGCGTTGCCGCCAATCCTGTCCGGCGGCGAGAAGCAGCGCGCCGCCATTGCCCGCGCGGTGATCGCCCGCCCGCAATTGCTGCTGGCGGACGAGCCGACCGGCAACGTCGATCCATCGCTGGCGCGGCGGCTGCTCAGTCTTTTCATTCAGCTGAACAAGTCCGGCACTGCCGTTGTTATCGCGACCCACGACATCGCGCTGATGGATCAATACGAGGCGCGGCGCATGGTGCTGCATGAATCGCGGCTGCACATCTATGATTGATGACCGAAAAATCATGATGGATCTCGGCGACAGCACCTCGGAAGTCGCGGCGAGCGCGCGCAACCTTTCGCCGATCGTTCCGCGCGGCTCAATCGCCGGCCGCGCGCTGATCGCGGTTGTGGCCATCATGACGTTTCTTGCATCGATGACCACCGGCGCGGTGTTGCTGGTGCGGTCGTCGGCGGCTGAGTGGCAGTCCGACGTGGCGAGCGAGTTGACGATTCAAGTGCGGCCCTCGCCGGGACGCGACATCGAGCGTGACGTTCGCAGCGT
Organism: Sediminibacterium ginsengisoli; assembly: GCA_943368635.1. Taxonomy (GTDB): domain Bacteria; phylum Pseudomonadota; class Alphaproteobacteria; order Rhizobiales; family Xanthobacteraceae; genus Afipia. The sequence goes on from CALRLJ020000321.1 coordinate 2,399, forward strand.
GACAGACGCGGCACGGGCGCAGCCGGGTATTCTGGAGGTGCGGCCTTTCACCAAGGATGAATCCGCCAAGCTGCTCGAGCCTTGGCTCGGCACTGGATTGTCGCTGAACGATCTGCCTGTTCCGCGCGTCATTATCGTCCGTATCGCGCCGGGGTCGGTCCCGAATTTGCCGGCCCTGCGCAGCAGCGTTGCCCAGGCCGCTCCGTCCGCGACCATCGACGATCATCGCGCCTGGATCGAGCGGATGCGCTCCATGACCGGAGCGATCGTTCTGGCCGGCACCGGCATTCTTATTCTCGTGATCGTGGCGACCGTAATTTCAGTATCGTTCGCCACACGAGGTGCGATGGCTGCCAACCGGCCGATTGTCGAGGTGTTACATTTCGTCGGTGCGCAGGACCGCTACATCGCGAACCGCTTTCTGCGCCATTTTCTGCGGCTGGGTCTCGAAGGTGGCCTGATCGGCGGTTTGGCCGCAATGCTCACATTCGGCTTCTCGGAATCCATCGCGAGCTGGTTCTCCGGCACGCCGGTCGGCGATCAGTTCGCGGCACTCTTAGGCACATTCGCGCTGCCTGCGTCGGGGTACCTTGTGCTGGCGGCGCAGACCCTCCTGATTGCGGCAGTCACTGCATGGGCGTCGCGGCGGACACTTTTTGCGACCCTCGAAGAGATCGATTGAGCGCATTCTAGAGCGGTCGGGCCTTGGCAGGGCCGAGAACGATCTGTCAAAACATGGTGTTGGCGGCATTTTGAGGTCATAGCAGTGCCGGAATTTGCGATACACTGATACAGGAACGCGCGACGCCCTATCGACGCGCCACAGCGAGCAGAGATTGTCCGAGACGACACACCGCCACGATGTTACGCCGACGCACGGGCGATTGCGCCATCGTGTGGTGATGCTTGTGGCCGCCGGTATCTTTCTGTTTGTCGGGCTGGGCTTCGTCGATTTTCTGTCGCGGGTGCCCCCCGCCGAGGAAAAGCCGTCGCGCAACGCCGACGGGATCGTTGTGCTCACCGGCGGTTCGTCGCGCGTCTCCGACGCTCTGGATTTGCTGTCGCTGGGATACGGTCGGCGGCTGCTGATTTCCGGCGTGCATCCGACCAACGGCTACAGTGATATTCGGCGGACGCTGCCTGACAGCCAGCGCCTGCTGGCCTGCTGCGTCGATCTGGATCGCTCTGCCGTCAATACCCGCAGCAATGCCACGGAGACGCGGCGCTGGGCTGTCGAACGCGGCTTTCACTCTCTCATCGTGGTGACATCGAACTATCACATGCCGCGCGCCATCGTTGAGTTGTCGCATTCCATGCCGGATATCGAGCTGGTTCCGTTTGCCGTGGTTGGTGAAAAGTGGCGTGAAGAGCCGTGGTGGACGAGTGGCGCGGCGTTGCGGCTCCTGCTATCGGAATATGCCAAGTATCTTTTTGCGCAGACGCGGGTCGCTTTCGGCGGCGTGGGGCAGGGCGGCATGCCGGAGATCGGCTCTCAAGCCCCGTTGCCTTCGAAGCCGGCTACGGTGTCCGCTAATTAATCGGGTTCATCGATGGTTTCGGTCTTTCTGCGGTCGCTGCTCTACAATGTCGTCTTCTATCTGAACCTTGCATTCTGGGTGACGCTGGGACTCCCGACTTATGTAATGCCGCGCTGGGGCATTGTCTGGATCGCAACCAACTGGGGCAAGACCAGCATCTGGTGGATGCGCATCATCTGCAACACCAGGGTTGAATACCGCGGCCTCGAGAAAATTCCGAAAGGCCCGCTGATCGCGGCCTCGAAGCATCAGTCGACCTGGGAAACCTTCGCGCTGCTGCAATTCTTCGATGAACCGCTTTATATCCTGAAGCGTGAACTGCTTTGGTTGCCGTTGTTCGGCTGGTATCTCAGCAAGGCCGGCATGATTGGCGTCCAGCGCAAGGCCGGCGGACGCACGTTGATCGACATCACCAAGCGTGCTGCCGCCGAAATCCGGCGTGGCCGTCAGCTTCTGATTTACCCCGAAGGGACGCGCCGCGCTGTCGGTGCGCCGCCCGATTACAAAAACGGCGTCAGCTTGATCTATAGCGAAGCGGGTGTGCCCTGCATCCCGGTCGCGTTGAATTCCGGCCTGTTCTGGCCGCGCCGGACCTTCATGCGCTATCCCGGAACGCTGGTCATCGAGTTCCTCGATCCGATTCCACCGGGTCTTA
>CALRLJ020000322.1:0-4589 GCA_943368635.1 Sediminibacterium ginsengisoli
CGTTCCGGCGATCATGGCGATGCATGTCGATGACACCAGCTACCAGCGTCACGGCAACCCGAAGGTCTACAAGGGCAAGGATGCCGTGGCCGAGCAATTCGGCAAGGACATTTCGGGATTGCCGGGCATCAAGTTCGAGCCGGTCGCGCTTTACGGCAGCGACGATCATTTCGTTTCGGAATCGATTCTGACTGCAACAAAGCCGGACGGCACGCCGGTCGTCATGGAACTGGTCGACGTCATCACGCTGCGCGACGGCAAGGTGGTGCACAAGTCGAGCTACTTTGTGCCGAGCCGCCCGCCGAAGGCGTAACGCGATGATCCAAACGGCGAGGGGCGCTCAGTCCTTCGCCGTTGTCGCCGCGATTTGCGCGGCCAGCACGGCCTTGGTCGCCGCCAGATCGACCAGCGGATAGGTCTCGAACCGGGCGGGGATGATGTCCGCCCATTCGTTCAAGATCCGGTGCAGCACCTCGTTGCTCTCCACATCGAAGATCGCGACCGCACCGCGCCCGACGCGCGGATAGATGTGCTTGCAGATTCCTTTCGCCTGATACGTCTCCATCCACGGCCAGAAGCCTTGCCGTGCTTTGGCGACATCCGAGGGGCGCTCGGGGCGCGGTTCGGAGATGACAAGAAACAGCATAGCCTGATCTTTCTGTGCACGCCGGAAGTAACGCGGCCTGAGTCCTAGCGGGTGAGCAGCCGTTCAACCAGACTCTCTGCGAAGGCCTCATCGGCAGGAGCGCCGAACAGCGCCCGCACATAGAGCGGCGCGAGCAGGTGATCCAGCACTTCGGAAACGGGCGGCGTTTTCTCGCCGCGTTCGCGGGCGCGTGCCATCATCGTGGAGATCTGCTTGCTTCGCGGCGCCAGCGCTGCGGAGCGGGCCGTCTCATCGGTGCCTGCCGGCATCATGGTTGCGACAAGCGCACGAAAGAACGACGAGCCTTCACGGCTGCCGAGACCCGCAGCGATCGAGCGGCCCCAGGCGATGAGGTCGCCGCGCAAAGACCCGGTGTCGGGCAGCGGACGTTCACGCACCAGTTCTTCTACTGCCACCTCCAGCACGAGCAGGCGCACGTCGCCCCAGCGGCGATAGAGACTTGTGGCGGCGACCCCGGCGCGCTCGGCGATGTCGGTCATGGCGATCTTGTCAAAGCCGCGCTCTGCAATCAGGGCGGCGGCAGCTTCAAAGACCGCCTCCTTGGTCCGGGCGGTGCGCCCCCCTGGCCGAACTTTCCCTGTCATGGGCCTTCCTTAATGCAAATTAATTTGCGTTAGTACGTTTCACATGCCATTGTAGCGGGCGCCAATGAACAATTTGGAGGAACCCCATGAATCGCAGGACACTTTTGGAACTCGGGATACCGCTCGCCACCCTGGCTGCCAGCAGCTTGGCTGGTGCTCAGACACCGCCGCCCGCTGCAGCCGCTGCACCTCCGCCGTCGCCGGGTAAGCCGCCGCTGTTTCCGGACGATGTCCAGTTCTGGTTTGAAACACAGCGGATTTTCGGGGCGGCGGAGTATGGCGGCTCGCTGTTCGGCGAGGTTCTGTCGACGTCCTCGCGGATTAAGGCCGGGGATTACGACAGCTGGTACGACGAATGGAATGCGATCGCCGACAAGGTCGCCAAGGAGGGAGCCGATCAGCTCGCACGCGGTCACCGCGTCAGCGCCCGCGACAGCTTCCTGCGCGCCAGCACCTATTACTTTGCGTCCGATTTCTTCCTTCACGCCAATCCGAAAGATCCGAGGATTTCGCGCGCCTATCGGCTGTCCGTCGACTGCTATACGAAATCCGCCGCGCTGCACGATCAGCCGATCAAGCCGGTCGAGATTCCTTACGAGAACACCACGCTGCCGGGTTATCTGCATCTCGTCGATGACTCGGGCCGTCCGCGCCCGACGCTGATCATGCACACAGGGTTTGACGGGTCGGCAGAAGAGATGCATGTCTCCGGCGCGCGCGCCGCTGTTGAACGCGGCTACAATGTCCTGGCCTTCGACGGGCCGGGACAATACGGGCCTCTGCATCGCGAGGGTCTGGTCTTCCGTCCGGACTGGGAGAAGGTCATCACGCCGGTGGTCGACTTCGCGTTGAAGCAACCGGGTATCGATCCGAAGAAGGTCGCGTATATGGGCATCAGCCTCGGTGGCGTACTGGCACCGCGCGCGGCGGCCTTCGAGAAGCGCATCGCGGCGCTGATCGCCAATGACGGCCTTTATGATTACGGCGCGGTCCACAGGGCTGCTGCTCGCGTCCCGGCGGACAAGTACGATGCCTTCGACGCATCGCTGCGCGCGGAGAGCGCACCGGAGGTCGACCGCGCACTCGAAGCCGCAATGAAGGTATCGCCGACGTCGCGCTGGGCGATTACCCACGGCATGTACGCCACTGGCGCGAAGTCGCCACGCGGCTATTTCGCCAAGGCGCTCGACTTCAACGTGAAGGATGGCATCGCAGAAAAGATCAGTTGCCCGACGCTGGTGCTGGATCCGGAAGACTATCTGTTCTTCAAGGGCCAGCCGCAGCAGCTGTTCGCTCATCTGACGTGCCGCAAGACCATGATCCACTTCAGCAGGGCCGAAGGCGCGGGCGCACATTGTCAGGTCGGCGCGAGCCGGCTGGCCTTTGCCCGCATGTTCGACTGGCTGGACGAAACGCTCGCGTAACTCTTTGCCCGCAGATCATCGGGGAGGGCGCGCCATCTATCGGGGCGCGTCCTTCCCGATCCGCCCGAGATGCGTGAACGTGAATCCCGCATCGTATTTCAGGCCGTAGCCGAGCGCGCGGTCGATGCCGATATGTGCGCACCAGATCAGCGACAGGTGCATCGCCAGCGCCGAGGGGACGACCATGGCGATAATGCCGAGCAGCATCGGCAGGATCGCCGCATGGGCGAGATTGTAGACAAAGGCTCCTGCGCGAGGCCCTGCCAGATACCCGGCAAAGCTCAGGTCCGGCGCCAGCAGCAGGATCGCGAACATCCCCCACGAGCCTTCGAAGTAGCTGTAGAAAACCATGCAGGCGGCGGCCAGCGCGGCACCTTCCAGCCGCAGCAGGGTGCGGACCGCGCCGGTGACGGTGCCGGTGACCGAGGTAATGGCCGGTGTGGTGATGGTGTCGGTCATGGCGTGCGAATCCCCGTGTGAAACGGCATTTTACCACGCCGCGCGGGGCAGCCAGACCGGCCATTTTCGGCGCCGCCGGGCCATTTTCCCCCGCCCAAACCGCGTGCTAGAACGCTGCCCAACCACTTCAACGGCGGCCTGCCGCCGGACATCAAGACACTGGGGCGACATCCATGAAGACCATCCTCGAAGCACTCGATGAACGCCGCGCGGGCGCAAAAAAGGGCGGCGGCGACAAGCGCATCGAGGCGCAGCACGCGCGCGGCAAGCTGACCGCCCGCGAGCGCATCGAGCTTCTTCTGGATAAAGGCTCGTTCGAGGAATTCGACATGTTCGTCGAGCATCGCTCGGTCGAGTTCGGCATGGAGAAAAACAAGATCCCCGGCGACGGCGTCGTGACGGGGTGGGGCACGGTCAACGGCCGCACCACGTTCGTGTTCGCGAAAGACTTCACCGTGTTTGGCGGCTCTTTGTCGGAAACCCACGCGCTGAAGATCACCAAGCTGCAGGACATGGCGCTGAAGGCGCGTGCGCCGATCATCGGATTGTACGACGCAGGCGGCGCGCGCATTCAGGAAGGCGTCGCGGCGCTGGCGGGTTACTCGTATGTGTTCCGCCGCAATGTGATCGCCTCGGGCGTCATTCCGCAGATCAGCGTCATCATGGGGCCGTGCGCGGGCGGTGACGTCTATTCGCCGGCAATGACCGACTTCATCTTCATGGTGAAGAACACCAGCTACATGTTTGTCACCGGCCCGGATGTGGTGAAGACCGTGACCAACGAAGTGGTGACGGCGGAAGAACTCGGCGGCGCGTCGGTTCATGCCACGCGTTCGTCCATCGCTGACGGCGCGTTCGACAACGATGTCGCGACGCTGCTGCAGATGCGCCGGCTGATCGACTTCCTGCCGAGCAACAATACCGAGGGCGTGCCGGAGTGGCCGAGCTTCGACGACATCGAGCGCACCGAAGAGTCGCTCGACACGCTGATCCCGGCCAATCCGAACCAGCCTTACGACATCAAGGAACTCATCCTGAAGGTGGTGGACGAGGGGGACTTCTTCGAGCTCGCCGATACGTTTGCGAAAAACATCGTCACCGGCTTCGGGCGCATCGCCGGCAAGACGGTGGGCTTCGTCGCCAACCAGCCGATGGTGCTGGCGGGCGTGCTCGACAGTGACGCCTCACGCAAGGCCGCGCGCTTCGTGCGTTTTTGTGACGCGTTCAACATTCCGATCGTGACGTTTGTGGACGTGCCGGGCTTCCTGCCCGGAACCGCGCAGGAATATGGCGGGTTGATCAAGCACGGCGCGAAATTGCTGTTCGCCTACAGCCAGTGCACCGTTCCGCTGGTCACCGTCATCACGCGGAAAGCTTACGGCGGCGCGTTCGACGTGATGGCCTCGAAGGAAATCGGCGCGGACATGAATTACGCATGGCCGACGGCGCAGATCG
>CALRLJ020000323.1:0-4570 GCA_943368635.1 Sediminibacterium ginsengisoli
CAAACGTGCCATCGCACCCAAAACGCATCGTTTGATCTACCGTGAGTAGATAACCAAGCGCCTAAGCGGCAATAAGTTCAGATTTTAGGGTAAAGTTTGTTTTCCGGATGGAACCGGCGGCCCTGAAACTGCCACGGAAACGAGCCTGATCGCCCTGAATTTAGGCCGTGAGTCCGTGACTTTCCAGTGGCCGATCGACCTGCGCGAACCATTCAGCCCGAGTCGCGGCCCGGCGGCGGCCCCGTTCGTCGATAGGAAGTTTCAGGTGACGCAGCAGGCTGGTGACCTCTTCGCGGGCAGTCACATGGGCCATGTTCGGGCGGGTGCCCAGCGTTGCCTCGTCCAGATCATCGAGCGCTGTCAGCCCTCGTGGAAAAAACTCGCGATACACCACACGCTCGGCGAAACCATCCACCGGCCGGAAGCCGAGCCTGAACGACAGTTGGTCCAGTCCTTCGGCGATGAGTTGCTTGTTTCGCGACCCCAGCATCGACAGCCGGTTTCGCACGACGATCCAGTCGGTGGTCGCGCCATCGAGATCGCGGCGCTGTTTGCGAGCGACCTTCACCATGGTGGCGTAATGGCTTTCGCCGATAACTGAGTAAGTCGCCGGATCGACCGAACCAAGCACATCGAAATCAAGGAAACTATCGTTGATCGGCGTTACCAGCGTGTCCGCCATTGAGTGCGCGAGACGCATCAGATAGCTGTCGGTCCCCGGCGTATCGATGACGATGAAATCGTAAGTCCGCTCCACGGCACCGACAGCCGCGGAAAACTGCTCGAACTCGGACATCTCGTTGTCGTCGATCTGCATGCTCGAACCGAGCGCCACACAGCAATGGTGCGGCAGTTCGAGAGACAGGCCGGTGCGCTGGGCCCAGGCCCGGCGATTCTCGATGTAGCGGGTAAAACTCTTCTGACGGGAGTCGAGGTCGATCGTCGCAACGCGCTGACCGGCCTTCAGCAGGGCGACCGCAACGTGAAGCGCGGTGGTGGACTTGCCCGACCCGCCCTTCTCGTTGCCCAGCACGACGACATGCGCCGACCCGGATTGCCCCTGACTCGTCTGCAAAAGCATGCAAAAACCCCTGTGGATATCTTCGGCCAAGTGCAGAAAGAATCAAGCAAAATTCGAATGCCTCATACTTCATGATGAATCGCGAGGCGGATCGGGCCAAGGCTGCGTGCACCCGTTGGCTCACACCACCACCTTTGTTAAGACTACCGCTCACCCGACAATCACCCGTTGCAGGCACCGGCACGAATGACCCGCTCCCCCATCATCGCCCGTACGCTTTCGTCCCTTCACCGCGCCCGCACCGAACTTTGCAAACGCAATGCCACGCTCGCCCTCGTGCCGACCATGGGTGCGCTCCATGACGGCCATGTGTCGCTGGTCCGCCTCGCCAAAAAGCGGGCACAGAGGGTCGCTGTATCGATTTTCGTGAATCCGACGCAGTTCGCAGCGCACGAAGATCTCGGCTCGTATCCACGCACGTGGAAGGAAGACATCGCGCGCCTCCAGTCCGAAGGCGTCGATCTGGTCTGGAATCCGGACGCGAAGACGATGTATCCGGACGGCTTCGCGACTCGCGTTGCCCCCGAAGGCCCCGCGCTTGCAGGGCTTGAAGATAAATTCCGTCCGCATTTCTTCGGTGGCGTGGCGACCGTCGTCGCCAAGCTGTTCACGCAGGTGCGGCCGCATGTAGCTCTGTTCGGCGAGAAAGACTTTCAGCAACTCAAGGTGGTCACGCGGATGGCGCGCGACCTCGATCTCGGCGTCAAGGTGATCGGCGGCGCGATCATTCGCGAGCGCGATGGTCTGGCGATGTCCTCACGCAACGTCTACCTGTCCCCGGACCAGCGCCGAACCGCGACGGTGCTGCATCAAACGCTCAAGGCCACATCGAAGCGGCTGCGCGCAGGTGACGGCTTCAAGGCTGCATTGTCCGATGGCGCCGATTTGATTCGTGCGGCCGGATTTGCGCTCGATTATCTCGAGGCGCGGCACGCCGAGACGCTGGCACCGGTATCGTCGTTGAGCGAAGGACCGGTTCGTCTGCTGGTGGCGGCAAAAATCGGAACGACCCGGCTGATCGACAATATCAAAGCCTGACGTGCCGGAGCACGATCCCGCTTAAAGCAGACCAAGCTCACGCAGTTCCCGGCGCAGCGGCTCAGGCATCGCGGCCACGCTCGCAGCGGCCTTGCCGAGATCCGGTGGTGCGCTTTTCGGATCGAGATAGCGCCAGCCCTGGAACGGCCGCATCGGCCGAGGCGACACGGCAATGAGCTTCGGCTCCATCACAAGGCGGCATCGTCCGATCCCGTCCTTGTCGCGAAACGGTTCAATCGCAAGAATTTTCTCTCGCGCCGAGATCTCGCCCTTGATGACCCAAAAGATCGATCCGCCGTCGAGGAGTTCGTCAACGCGCTTGGGCGCCATTCGGGTGACGTGGATATGGCGTGGCGGCAGGCCCTTGGCCTTGGCCAGCTTCACGCGTTCGGCGATCCAGCCCCTGAGATCCTTGATGGACGTGGCACCGACACTGAGCTTGACCAGATGAAGCGGCATATTCGCAATCGCCAGCGCAACGACAGGTCATCACGCTTCAGGTTGAAGAAGAGCGATCAGTTATCATCGCTCGCTGCGGGAGGCGCAAGCTGCACGGGAGCTTGTGCACGCGATTTCTGCGGCGCGGGCTTCTTTGCGGCCGGCGGCGCCGGCTGTGGATTTATCACTGCAGCAGGCGCGTTACGCGCAGTCGGTGCGGCTGCCGGTTCCGCCGAGCGCTGCGAAGCATGGGAGCCCTGCGCGGCCGGCTCGGGTGTCATGATGTTGATCGGAGGGATCGATGACGCACTGGGAAAATCGCCCGACACAGGCTTTCCCGGCGGCGGGACGGTGCCCAGCGCCGCGACAGGAGTAGCTGCAGCCGCACCGGCTGGCGGCGCATCCCACAATGCGGCATAGCGACCGACAAAGCTGTCGTAGAGATTTTCGCTCATGTTGGACGAGATTTGTCCTGAATTGGTGAGCGACTGGAAAAAGGGACACGCCGTCGTCAGCGTGCAGCCCTCTCGCGTCTTGAGCACCTGCGCGACAAGCCCGTAGCGATCGCGCTCGATGGTCCGGCGCAGCGCGTTGAGTTCAGGCGTCATCACCTTGTTGGCGGCGGCGGCATTGCCGAACGCGGCAAGCCGTGTGACCTGGGCTGCGGTGTAGGAGACGCCGGCAGCGACAGAGTCCGCCGACGCGAACAAAGACTTTTCGCACGCCGCCTCAACGCTCTCACCCGCAAGCCCGTCGAGGCAGGCCAGCGCCGGCAGCGACGCATTCGATTGCACAGCCGACTTCAAGTCGCCGGACGGACCGCTGCCGCCTACCCCCGACGCGCGCATCATGGTGGTGACTGCGATACCGATCGCCAGCAGCGTGATGACAGTCAAAGCGCCGTTCGCGACCGATCGCTCGGCGCGAAACAGGGTGACAAGGAGAACGATTGCAAAGAAACCCGCTGCGGCGATGGTGAGCCACATCGGCAGGCTCGCCGAATGCCACAAATTTTCGATCGATGATGCCCAAGCGCGGTTCATGCGAGGTCTCCTTCACAACGAACCAGACCAAGCGCCGCAACCGCGGCAAAATTCCGTCGCGACAATGCGTTAAGCGACGTCGAGTTGGCTTTCCTTCGCCACGCGCTCGAAGGCTTCGGTCGAACTCTTGATGCGATACTGACAGTCATCCCCATCTGTCGGTAGCAGGCGGATCACCTCATAGGTTCCGCTCGCGGCTGGCCGAGCAACATTGCTTGCCGTGAAATAGACAGTCTCTCCGACGATGTATTTGTGCTTCAACACCCTGCTCCATCACGCAATACGCGCAGTTTGGCGGCCTGCCGTTGTCCCGGCAAAGCCAGTTTGACGCCCGCCAAAGGTATAACACGCCGGGCGCCCAAATTGCCAGATAAACCCATGCATCGGTGATGGCAAAATATATGTTATATTTCAGTATCTTAAATAAGATTAGAGAGTGCCGCGCTGACGACAAAGCAGGGTTCAGCGGGGTGCAATGCCGCAATTCCGCCTTGACGGCACATGCGAACGATTTCCGGGCAAGTTCAGTGCGTTAGCACCGCAAGCTCATGCCGTGTGCGGCAGCGTCCCTTTCGGACTTGCCTGGTCGACGGTGGTCGGCAAAACCTGAGCCAGAACCGTCGAAAGCTGGTCTACCGGAATGCCGAAGCGCGTGGCGAGTTGCTTGACCACATCGCTCCCCAGCACCTCCTGGATCTGTTGCGCGCTGATCGGCATGTTGCCGCCAGTGCCGATCCAGGATTTCACCTGATCGCCGAATCCGGCCTGCTGCAATTTCGCGACAATGGCGGATAACCCGCCCTGGCTCCCGTTACCCAGCACCTCGCTCAGGACCACCGGGATCACGGCGGATTCCAGTTGTCCTGCATTTTTCGAGGCCAGCATGCTGGTCAGCATGTCCATAATGCCCATGGTTCAATCCTCAAATTGAGATACGTGCGCCAGTGCAAGCCAAGCGCCGTTCGACTTT
>CALRLJ020000324.1:0-4567 GCA_943368635.1 Sediminibacterium ginsengisoli
TGCTGGCGATATTGCTCGCAAGCTACAAGGGACGACACGCGGTCTCTGCAAGCGGTCGATCGCTCGCCTGGACTCATGTTCCTCTGATTGCGTTCTTGGCAGTTTCTATCGGTCCAAGCGTAGTCGCCACATTCATCTATCTTGGCTACAAGTCCGGCCTTATGCAGGCCGGAGCATCCGGATATCAATTTTCATCATTCATTTTTCAGCTCCCCCTTGATTTCGCGCTCATGAACTGGGGATTTGTCGCATTGTACGTGACTTGCCGGCAGGCACCGAACTTTCGGTCGGCCCGGTCTGCGATGTGGCTTTCCGCAACCGCGATGTCTCTTCTCAACGTGCCGCTGTTCTTCCTGGCTCCCGAGATGGTTTCCAAAGTCTTCGATGCGGGCCAAGGCATCGGCATCGTTCAGGCCATGCTCAGTATGCCGCTCTGGTTTGGTGCGTATCCCGCTTTTCTTGATCCCGACTCTGGCATTGGCCTTCTTGTCTTTGCGCCGCTGGCACCCATACCGTTCTCGGGTTTGGTCAGCTGGATCGTTGTCCAACTCATCGGAGGAACGGCCAGTTCTCTCAAAGAGAAAGCTTTGCGGTCGTAGGACACCGGAGTCACGTATCGCCGCCGGCCCGCTTCGTTCGCATGTGGCCTTTCCGGGCACCCAAGCGTGATCGTTGTGAACGTCCCGGTTATGAGTAAACGACCTAATTGAAGTGATAGTTGATGCCGCCCCGGAAGATATGTTCCTGAATCGTCATGGTGTGGGTCATCGTAACGGTGGGCGTGACTGCCACGTTGGTGACGTGTCCGAGATCGGCATACAGATATTCTGTCTTTACCGTCCAGTTCTTGCCTATCAAATCAAAGAACCGAAGCGGGCTCTCGATACCGGCTCCCACGGTCCATCCGGCTTTCGCATCGCGAAAGCTGAATGTCGTGATGGGGGCAAAACTACCGAAGCCGGTCACCTTGGTGCTGACTTCGCCCAAAGCGAGACCGCCCGTCGCATAGAACAATGCCGGCCCGACCGCATATCCGAGCCTGCCCCGGACGGTCGCAAGCCAAGGCGTTTTTTGGTCGATGGTTTCGAAAAACGTTCTGCTCGGCGCGCATGTGAGCTGGCAGCTCTTGTTGTCACGTTGCGATGAGGCCTGCACATCCGCCTCGATGCCGTACACCCAGTTTGCGGTTTGCCAGTTGTAGCCAAGCTGGACGCCGCCGAGATAACCGTCGGGGCTGAGCATGAATCTTTCAAACGTTGACGGCGTGATCGCGGGCGCGAACACCGATGTCGTCAACGTCGAATTCCGCGCGGTCGCGCTGCCGGCGTTTGCGCCGACATAAAGGCCGCTCCAGTCCGCGGTGGGCGCAGCGGCCGCCGCCGCACCATTGAGCCGATAGTTCACGCCCACGCGGAAAATATGTTCGCGAATGTCGGAGGTGATGAAGCTGCCTGCATTAAGGCCGACCGCATTCGAGAACAGCCGGGCTGTCGTGCCGAGATCGACGTAAAGATATTCAAGCTTGGCCGTCCAATTGCCTGCGAGTGCTGCTTCTACACCGCTGCCGACGGTCCAGCCGGTTCTGGTCTCGTTGGAATTGATGGTGGCGAGCGTGCCTGTGAATAGTGAGGCACCGGTTTTAACATTGCCATAGGCAAAACCGCCGGTGACGTAGCTCAGCACCGGCCCTGTTGCCAGGCCGACACGCCCTCGCACCGTGCCGAACCAGTCGGTCTGCTGCTGAACCTGATAGGAGAAAACGGGCACGCAGGCCATTGTACAGGCCCTGTCTTTCTGGCCCGACGCCTGAATGTCGGCCTCAAGGCCGACAATGAGATCGCCCCATTGCTTGTCGAATCCCACCTGGGCTCCGCCGATAGCTCCGAGCGGCCCGAGATAGGCCGTGGAGGAACTATCGATTAACAGATCCGGGATCGTTTCACGGTTGAGATTGCGGCCAAGCCCGATGCCGACGTTCACGCCTGCGTAAAAACCGGTCCAGTTATAGACCTGCGTCGCGACGGGAGCCGCTTTCGTATAAGGCACGCGAGCGAGATCGGCGGCCAGCGTCGGCGCGGTGCTCGCTCCGGCAAGCGCGGCTGCTAGCCAGAAAATCTTCATCAAATGCCTCAAAGACCTAAAATCGCGATGGAACCTACCGGGATTCCTGCCGCCCGCCTGTAGCGATTGAGAGACATGCACCGGTTTTCGTTGTCAAAATTCAGCCGCCGCAACGTGATGCGGCGGCTGCAAGCCAGAGCGATGAACTGTCAGACAGAAAACAGATCAATACCCGACCGTAAACCGCTGACGTGAATGCGCCGGTTTCTCGACTTCATCCACCATCGCAATCGCATAGTCCTCGAATGAGATGCTGCTGCCCTTCTCGCTGGTCAGAAGCTGATCCTTGCCGAGACGGAATGTGCCGGTGCGCGGCCCTTCGACAAACAGCGCCGACGGCGACAGAAACGTCCAGTCGAGGTCTTTCTCCTGCCGCAGCAGGCTGAGAAATTCGCCGCCCCTGGTGGCCTCGTCCTTGTAGAGCGCAGGAAACTCCGGCGTCGAAACCAGCGTGACACCGGGTGCTACTTCAAGACTGCCCGCGCCGCCAACCACGAGATAGCGCTTCACGCCCGACGCCTTCACCGCATCGATCAGCTTGACCGGATCGCTTTGCAGGAAATGCACGGAGCTGATGACGACGTCGTGGCCCTTGAGCAGTGCGGCGAGACCATCCTTGTCGAACACGTCGCCCTTCCTCGGCATGACGTTGGCTATTGAGGGCACCTTTTCCGGATTGCGGACGATGGCGGTGACAGCGTGACCGCGGCGGGCGAGTTCCTTGAGAATGGGCAAACCGGCGCGGCCGGTGGCTCCGATCAATGCGACTTTCATGGTGACGTCCTTTGCGGTTTCTGGTATCCAATCGATACCAACTAACGAATGGACATCAGATGCCCGCTGGCAACGCCGTTGTGAAGAAGGCACTTTCCCGAGACATGGTCTCCCTTGAGAAACCGCCCGCCAAGCCTGTGCGTCGAACCAAGCCTGCGCGCGGCAACTGGCCGGGAAATCCCTACGCGCAGGATTGCCCGACGCGCCTGGTCCTCGACCGCATCGCCGACAAATGGACTGTGCTGTTGCTAATCCTGCTGTCGCGCCGGTCCTGGCGCTTCAACGAACTGCGCCGCGAGATCGGCGGGCTGACCCAAAAGATGGCGTCGCAGACGCTGAAGGGGCTGGAACGCGACGGCCTGGTGAAGCGCAAGGTGACACCTACGGTTCCAGTGACGGTGGAGTATTCGATCACGCCGCTGGGGCGGACCTTGAGCGACACCGTGGATGCCTTGCGGATCTGGGCGGAACAGCACATGGGCGATGTTACCCGGTCGCAGAAGCTTTACGACGGGATCAAAGCGCCCTCCGCATAAGGCAAATTCGGGCGGCTGCGGAACTGTGTAGATTTAGTCACATCCACGGATTTTGTGCGGTTGTTCCGCGTGCGTTCGCAAGAGTTGATCGGGCGTATACGACTTGCGCGGTAGGATGGTCCATCACCGGCAACGACCAGTTTGAATGCGCCGGTGGCTGAGAGTGTTGAGCTCCCGCAATCAAGGAGAGCAATCATGCCGGCCTATACGCAGCATCACCACCAGCATCACGACGTTCAAGCGGCCATGACAGCTTGCCCAAGCTGCCTGAGCCACGCCATGCAGATCAGGGAGGTTCTACCTCACTGGGAACAGGCGAGACTCGACTTCGTTTATGAATGTCCGGCGTGCTGTACCGAAGTCCGGGAAACCGTCGCCTCGCATTACGCGCGCCGTCCCGCGCTTTTGCAGGCAACCGCCGCCTACCAGAATCAGGGTCGCCCGACTACGATGAGGGATGACCTACGTCTATCTCATCACAGCGATCATTCTTGAGGTGATCGGAACCTCCGCGCTGCAGGCGTCGGAGCAGCTCACCAGGCCAAAGCCACTGATCCTGACGACAGTCGGCTACGCGGCGTCGTTTTACTTCCTGTCGCTTGTGCTGCGGACCATGCCGGTCGGGATCGCCTACGCGATCTGGTCGGGCCTCGGCATCGTGCTGATTACCCTCGTCGGCCTGGTCTGGTTCGGCCAGAAGCTCGATACGCCCGCCATCATCGGTCTCGGACTGATTATTGCAGGCGTCGGCACCATCAATCTGTTTTCATCCACCGTTTCTCATTGACGCATTGGAGACACCGCGCATGGACAACCGAAATATCCTTTACGCCGTCGTCGGTGCCCTCGTCATCGCGGTCGCGGTGCTTGGCTACAAGGTTTATCAGGACAACAAGAAACCGCAGGGCCTGCAGATCAATGTCGGCCCCGACGGACTGAAGATTCAAAACAAGTGAGGCGCGTATGATCGCACTATCCTTGCCGCGAACGCTGTTGCTCGGCGCCATCGCATCGTTGGCACTTGCGACCACCGCGCGTGCCGACATCGTCGGCCGTGAAAGCGACATCAGCGGCCTGCGGCTCGGTCAGAAGATTTATGTCGATGACGGCTCCTGCCCCGCTGGGCAGATCAAGGA
>CALRLJ020000325.1:0-4548 GCA_943368635.1 Sediminibacterium ginsengisoli
GGCCACCACGTTTTGGGCGAACGCAGGCAGCCCACCTGAGCAGCATCTCCGGCAAGCCGTCGGGATAGAGATTGAGGACTAAACTATGCGTCACGGAAAAGTACATCGTAAGCTCAACCGCACGGCAGAACACCGCAAGGCGATGTTTGCAAACATGTGCGCCGCGCTGATCAAGCACGAGCAGATCGTCACCACGCTGCCGAAGGCGAAGGAATTGCGCCCGATCGTCGAGAAGCTCGTCACCCTCGGCAAGAAGGGTGGTCTTCACCTGCGCCGTCAGGCGATCAGCGAAATGCGCGACCACGATCAGGTCAAGAAGCTGTTCGACGTTCTGGCGCCGCGCTACAAGGACCGTCAGGGCGGCTACACCCGCATCATCAAGGCTGGCTTCCGCTACGGCGACAACGCGCCGATGGCTGTGATCGAGTTCGTCGACCGCGACGTCGATGCCAAGGGTCTGGATTCGGGCCCGGTGCAGGAAAAGTCGTCGGAAGCGGCGTAAGCCTGATCTCATCGAGAATTTGAAAAGCGGCGCCTTGTGCGCCGCTTTTTTGTTGCCGGGAGACGGGTGTTTCCCGTGGGGTCACAATGCCATGAACTGCAGGACACGATCCGGCGATGGCGTTCGCGGCTTCGCGCGCCATATGATCTCCATAGCAAAGGAGCATCTCATGAAGATCGATCTTTCAGGAACGACAGCGGTTGTGACCGGCTCGACCGGCGGCATCGGGCTTGCCATCGCAAGGGGCCTTGCCGGGGCAGGCGCGAGCGTCGTGGTCAACGGCCGGACGCAGGCCAAGGCTGATGCGGCCGCTGAGACCATCGTCAAGGCAGTGCCCGGAGCCAAGGCGCGCGGCGTCGGGGCAGACGTCTCAACCGCCGAAGGATGTGCCGCGCTGGTTGCTGCCGTGCCGGACGCCGACATCCTGATCAACAACGCCGGCATTTTCGAGCCGAAGGATTTCTTCGACATTCCGGATGCGGACTGGACGCGCTTTTTCGAGGTCAATGTGATGTCCGGCGTTCGGCTGTCGCGGGCCTATATGCCCGGCATGTTGAAGCGCAATTGGGGCCGCATCGTTTTCATCTCGTCGGAATCCGGGCTGAATATCCCGAAGGAAATGATCCACTACGGCGTCACCAAGACAGCGCAACTCGGCGTTTCGCGCGGGCTCGCGGAAATGACCAAGGGCACCAACGTGACCGTCAATTCGGTCCTGCCGGGACCGACCATGTCGGAGGGCGTCGAAACCTTCGTCAAGGATCTGGCCAAGCAGAACGGCCAGTCGGTCGAGGAGGCGGCTTCGCAGTTCGTCAAACAACATCGCGGGACGTCGCTGATCCAGCGATTCGCCACCGTCGACGAGATCGCCAACATGGTGGTCTATGTCAGCTCGCGCCAGGCGTCGGTCACCAACGGTGCCGCGCTGCGCGCCGAGGGCGGCATCGTCCAGACGATTGCCTGACGCGCGATAGAAAATAGGCGTCGCTATCAACGCTCATCCGGAAGAATTTTCTCCGGGTGAGCGCCGAGACGTCGTGTCGCAGGTGCAAACCACCCGAACCGGCCGGTTGTCACAAGAGTGTAACGCCACTGTCGCATTGATGCGGTCATGTTCATGGCTGCAATGCACCATCCATTGGTCGTCTTGTCCGCGACGTCAGTCTTTCTAAATCATCTGGACCGGGCGGTGCTTTTTCAATGATCGGCTGACCTCATCGTGTGGACGACCCTTTTGACCGACAAACCTGTCGACCTCTCGCCGCCGCGCTTTGAGCCGGGCGGCTGGATGCAGTGGCCCGACAACGAGGACTACAGCCTTCAGTTCATGCGCGTGCTTGGCTCTGCGCAAGAAGGCGGCAGCACGATCTCGGAATGCTTTCTGACGGCGAGCCGTGTCGTGGCTGGCGACGATGAGAGCTGGTATCGCGCATGGAAAGCCATTGCGGAGACCAACAAGGCGCGGGGCGATCGTGCCCATGCAGCCGGCAACATCCGTTCGGCGCTGAGCAACTGGCTGCGGGCGTCGAACTATTACCGGACATCGGAAGTCTTTCTGAAACTGGACGATAGCCGTCGGGCAGACGCGCTCGAGCGGATGCGGGCCTGCTCGTATCTTGCGGTCGCACACCAGCCTTCGGGCGGCGAACTGGTCCGTATTCCCTGCTTCGGGGATGGCTTCGTTGAGGCCTATTTCCTGCGCGCGCCGGGGGCGGATTCACAGACACCTGTGGTTGTTTGCGTCGGCGGACCGGAGCATTTCAAGGACGATCACCTGCACACGCTGTTGCAACAGGCTCATGCGCGCGGTCTGTCGCTGCTGCTGGCCGATCTGCCGGGGCAGGGCGGCGCGCCCAGGATCAAGGGCATGGTCCGATACGAGGTCGAGACGGCGATCAGTTGCTGCGTGGATTATCTGATCGCGCGCGGCGACATCGACGAGGGCAGGATCGCCATTCTCGGTGACGGATTGGGTGCGGCCTTTGCTTCACGCGCCGCCGGCCTCGACGACCGGTTTGCAGCGGCCGTTTGTGACGCGGGAATCTGGGACATGTACCAGCGCGTGTCCGCGACGCAGTGGATGTCCGGCGACGGCGGCAAGGACACCATCGGCGACGAGATTCGCAGGCTGCACCGTCATGGCGGCGTCACCAGCATCAAGTGTCCAATCCTGATGGCCTTCGGCGAGCATGATTGGCTCGACCTCCGCCACGCCGATGCGCTGTGCGAGGCGTTGAAGGATGAGGGTGCTGACGTGACGCTGAAGGTGTTTTCCGCCGCAGAAACGGCCGCGGCGCATGGTCAATCCGACAACCCGACGATCGGTAACGAGTTCATCTTCGACTGGATCTCGGCGCGTCTTGCGATGGCGCATCTGCCGGTGGATGCCTGATTTTCAGGAGTCCGCGGCAATCATTTGCGCGGCCTTTGCCAGACGTTCCTTGAGTGTCGAGAGTTTGTCGGTGAGATCCCGGAACGTCTGGGTGGAGAAATCCGAGAAGACCAGATTGTCGGCGACAACCTGCTGCGAATAGAGATTCGCGATCTGCTTGTGCGCCTTGTCGGTCAGCGACATCAAGACGACGCGGGCGTCTTCCTTCGATGCAACCCGGCGCATGAAGCCGTGCTTCTCCAAGCTTTTGGTTTGGGTCGTCACGAAGGAGGGATCGACGTGAAGCTTTGTCGAGACCTCTCTGACTGAAATCCCCTTGCCCTGATTGAGATCGTTGACCGCCATCAGGATCAGCCATTGCGGGCAGGTGATGTCGAGCATCCGCGCCCAGTTGGAGCGAATCTCTTCGAGATGGGTGTTGATCGAAATAACATCCCAGATGAACTGCCGGACCAGCGCATCGTCTGGCCCCATGGGACTCGCAATGGGACTAGCATCGCGGACATTGCCGCGCGGGCTTCCAATATGACGTTGAGATGAAATTTTCTTGGCGGGAAGTCTGCCAGCCATTTAGTTCTACCTTTTTCAGGGAGTGCAGAAAACTATGCCAGCTTTTTGAGCTTTGCAATCGCCGCGCATGTCACGCCGCTGACATGATGTTGCGTCGAAAGCACACGATCGCGGCCAAATAAAAGCATGAGTAAATCAATTATTGTAATCAATTGATGCTTGCAGGCATTGTCTCCCTGTCAGCCGGGTAGATCCGGGTGACTCGCTGGTGATCTCGC
Organism: Sediminibacterium ginsengisoli; assembly: GCA_943368635.1. Taxonomy (GTDB): domain Bacteria; phylum Pseudomonadota; class Alphaproteobacteria; order Rhizobiales; family Xanthobacteraceae; genus Afipia. The sequence continues at coordinate 3,683 of CALRLJ020000325.1, forward strand.
CCGGAAGGCGAAGCAACCGGCGGTAAGCGGGGATCAGGGGCTGTTTGGGGTGGCTCACGCCACGGGAACTGGACCTTTCCTCAATTGAACAATTTTGGAGGTTTTATGAGCAAGATTAAGAGCCTTATCCTGGGTTCGGCGGCCGCGTTGGCTGCGTTCACCGGAGCACAGGCGGCTGATCTTCCCGTCAAGGCGAAAGCGGTCCAGTACGTGAAGATCTGCTCCCTGTATGGAGCTGGTTTCTACTATATCCCCGGCACTGACACCTGCATCAAGCTGGGCGGCTACGTCCAGTTGGACGTGACAATGAACGGCAGCGCCCACGGCGAGCCGGCTTGGAACAACAAGAACAACACGGGCCTGCAGAACCGTTCGTCGGATGACTTCATCACCCGCGCACGTACCAGCCTGAACATCGACACCCGCACCGCCACCGAATATGGCGTTCTGCGCACCTACTGGTCGAGCAACTTCCAGCACACCTCGGGTGACGGCCCGTCGTCCGGCGTCCTCACCATGGACTTCGGCTTCATCCAGTTCGCCGGCTTCACCTTCGGTAAGGCAGTCTCGGCTTTCCAGACCCCTTGGGGCGGCTCGCCGGTTGGCCTGAACACCTCCAACCTGATCGGCGGCTACGACAACGCCACCGGCATCAACCAGATTGCCTACACTTGGCAGTTCGGTAACGGCGTGTCGGCTCAGATCGGCGTCGAAGACAACCGCGTCATCAACCGCGCTCCGATCTTCAACGGTGCCGTCGCCTCGACCGCGACCAACTTCTTCACCGGCGCCTACACCAACGCGTCCGGCGGTCAGGTTTCGCCAGACATCGTCGGTAACGTTCGTGTCGACTCGGCTGCCTTCAC
>CALRLJ020000326.1:0-4535 GCA_943368635.1 Sediminibacterium ginsengisoli
ACGCCGAGAATCTGAATGTCCGAATCTTCCTGCGCGTTCAGAGCACGGATCAGATTCTCACCGTTCTCGTCGGAGCCGACGATGATCGTGCGCCGGTCCAACCGTCCCTCGCGCGCCCAGCGTCGAACCAGCGCGCGCAAGATGAGCCGGTCAGCAAACAGCGCGGTCAGCCCAACGAAGAAAAACGCCGAGAGCCAGACGCGGGAGATCGCGTCGCCAAGTTTCGCGAAGAAGGATGCGCCGATAAACAGAAGGAAAACAAAAGCCCATGACGACACCATGCGCGTCATCTGGCGAAGCTGTCCGCGGAAGATCTGCACGTCGTAGATTTCAGCAGCCTGGAAGCTGATCACTGCGCTTGCGGCAACACCCAGAATGGCTGCTGTATACTGCCATGAAAAACTGGCACCGGGCATCACGTACCACAGATACAAGCCCAGTCCGACAGCACTCAGCACCAGGAAGTCGACGATCCGCACGATGCCGCTGATGACGACCGTCGAGTAGGCCTTCCTGACCCTTTCATTGGTGACCGCAAGGGCGGCCGGCGATAACCGTTTGCGCCGTTCCTGCCTTGGCGGACTTTCGGCCGCGCTCATGGTGGCTGCTCCTGCGGCGGCAGCGTTCATCATCGTTCGAACGTCGATCGGTTCCACGGCGAAATTTCCGTTGCTATGGCGTCATGTAGCGACAGGCCAAGAGGAACCAAGGTTCCCAGCCTCATGCCTAGCCAACAAATCGGAAGAATTGGTTATCGTCGGTAAAGGTAGGTTAACGCGCGTTGAACGCGTCCCGATAGCCGTTGAGCACGCCTTCGACCATGGCCTTTTGGGAGAAGTGAACGAATATCCGCTCGCGCAGGGTTCGGGCACGTTCGCGTGTCGCGTCCATGTCGCCGAGTGCGCTCTCAATTGCGTCGGCCATCGCGCCGATGCTGTTGGCGACGAACAGCCCCCCGGTATGCGGTCCAAGGATCTCCGGAATACCGCCGACACTGGCGGCGATCATCGGGATACCGGCAGCGGCCGCCTCGATGACCACGTAAGGCATCGAGTCGCCGCGCGAGGGAACGACCAGCAGTTTGCCTTTGGAGAAGCCGAAGCGGGCCCTCACGTGACCGATGAAGCGCACCGCGTCCGTGATGTTCAGGCGGCTGATGAGTGCTTTCAGGGCCTCGGTCTCTTCACCGTCACCGGCAAGGGTTAGTGTGATGGGCTTGCCGTCGGCGCGGAGCCTGGCGACAGCCTGGATCAGCAGATCCGCGCCCTTGATCTCCCGGAATTCACCGACATAGACGAGATCGGTCGCGTCCTCCGAAGTCGCAACAGGATCGAATTCGGAGGCGGTGACGCCGTTGAACACACAGCGGACGAGGCCGGCGGGTTTACCGATCACGCGCTGGTAGGTGTCGCGTGCAAACGCGCTTTCGAACAGAAACAACTCCGTCCGGTTCATCAGCGCGCGTTCCATTCGCGCGTAGACGGCGCCTTTCAGCGTCCCCGGTGGATAGTGCAGAGAGCCTCCGTGCGGGGTGTAAACCCGGATCGCCTTTTTCGATTTGCTCTTGATGCGCACAAAAGCGCCGGCTTTGGCGCCATGTCCATGCAGGACGTCCAGCTTGAGCGATCTCGCAAGACGAAGGAAATGCAGGGACGTCACGCTATCGATTGGATGAGGCTCGCGGCGGATGGCAAGGCGGTAGACGCCTAGCTTGAGTTTCGGGCCGATTTCTTTAAGGGCGGCGTCGGCGCGCTCGCCGCCGGTGAGACTGTCGGCAAGGATCCCGACCGAATGTCCACGTTCGGCTTGCCCGACTGCAAGATCGAGAATGTGTCGGAAAATACCGCCAACCGGCGCGCGGACGGCGTGCAGAATGCGCAGCGGGGAGTCGGGCGTCTCGGGCATCGTCAGAACCAGCGTTCGGCGACAACGATTGTGTCGCCGGGTTTCAGGAGCGTACCAGGCGGTACAACAGCCTGAGCGGTTCCAGTCTCGCCCATCCGGGTTAATTTGATGCTGCCGCGCAACGCACGGGGCGTGAATCCGCCGGCAATAGCGACGGCGCTTTCGACCGTCATGTTCGGGACATATGGATATTGGCCGGGTGCGGCAACTTCGCCGAGAATGAAGAACGGTCGGTAGGTTTCGACTTCAACGGCGACATAAGGCTCGCGCAGATAGCCGTTCTTCAATCGGGATGTGACCGCGGCAGCAAGCCCGGTTGGCGTCAGCCCGCGGGCACGCACCGCACCGATCAGCGGCATGGTGATCGAGCCACCGGCATCGACCGCGTAAGTGTTGGTAAGGCCTTCCTGCCCGTACACCACAATGCGCAGCCGGTCGCCCGCGTTGAGGCGATAGGGTTCGTCGTGGGCCGCATAACTGGAGACAGGCGAGACCGGCGTTGTGGCGACGCTCAACGCGCGCACCGGCTGGACCGTACCGTAAGCAATCGCGTCGAGGCTGCCATTGTCGATGACCGCGACTGGCGCAACCGTCCGCATGCAGCCCGACACCACGAGCGCAAGGATGAGGCAGATGAGGCGCGCGCAGCTTCGCTGCATGGGGAAAATCCAAGTAAGTATTGATTCTGATTAAGAACTTTCATGGTTAATAAAGCGTAACACAGCGCGCTGCGTTGCAGCCAAACGAGCGTCAAAGGCGCTGCAATTAACCCGGCAGCAACCTTAATAGACTGTAATCGACCCGTAGAAGATCAGCATTCGATTCAGTGCAGTAGCGTCCGGGTGGAGAGTGTTCGATGCGTTTTTCGTTCTGGCGTGACTGGATGAGCAAGATGCCGTTCCGGCCCGCGACCGATGTGGCGCCGGCTCATCCGACCGTTGTCGCAACGCCTGCGCCTGTCGCGGTTACTCCTAACCCGGAACTCGGCGACGTCGATCTTCGTGCGATATGGGAAACACTCGTTCGCAAGCGGATGTGGATCATCGTGCCAACCGCACTTGCGTTCGGGTTGTCGCTGCTTGCCGTCAACATGATTACGCCTAGGTACAAGTCCGAGGCGCGCATCCTGATCGATGGCCGGGAGAACTTTTTCCTGCGTCCAAACGGCGAGCGCTCCGAGGAGCGCGGTACCCTCGATGCGGAAGCCGTCACCAGTCAGGTTCAATTGTTGCTGTCGCGCGATCTCGCCCGCGAAGTCATCAAGGCGAACAAGCTCGCCGAATTGCCAGAATTCGATCCGGTCCTGCGCGGCGTATCGCCACTGAGGACAATGTTGGCCTTGTTCGGCGTCGGCCGCGATCCTTTCAAGATGACTCCTGAGGAGCGGGTGCTCGAGGCTTACTACGAGCGGCTGACAGCCTATGCGGTCGACAAGTCGCGCGTGATGGTGATCGAATTTCAATCCCGCGATCCGGAGCTTGCGGAGCGCGTGACCAATTCCATCGCCGATGGATATCTCGTGTTTCAGCAGGCAGCACGGCAAAATCAAGCAAAGGCCGCCTCGCAGTGGTTGCTGGTGGAAATCGAGAGCCTGCGCAAGAAGGTCGCGGACGCAGAAGCGCGGGTCGAGGAATTTCGCTCGAAGTCCAATCTTTTCGTCGGCACCAACAACACCACATTGTCGAACCAGCAGCTGGGTGAGTTGAACACCCAGCTCAACAACGCGCGGGCACTGAAGTCGGATGCTGAATCGAAATCCCGCTTGATCCGCGAGATGCTTCAGAGCGGCAAGCCGATCGAAGCGTCGGAAGTCCTCAATTCCGAATTGGTCCGCCGTTTGTCGGAGCAGCGCGTCACCTTGCGCGCGCAACTGGCCGAACAGTCGTCCACACTGCTCGGGGGTCACCCGCGCATCAAGGAATTGAAGGCGCAGATTCTGGACATCGATCGTCAGATTCGCGAGGAAGCCAACAAGATTTCCCGATCGCTGGAAAACGATTCCCGCATCGCAAGCGCGCGGGCAGACGGGCTCAACGGGAGTCTCGACCAGTTGAAGCGTCAAGCGACATCGACCAACGGTCAGGATGTCCAGTTGCGGTCATACGAGCGCGAAGCCAAGGCGCAGCGCGATCTGCTTGAGTCCTATCTCGCGAAATACCGTGAAGCGACCACCCGCGAGAACATCGATGCTGCGCCTGCCGACGGACGGATCATTTCGCGGGCGATCGTGTCGAATACGCCCGCTTTCCCGAAAAAGCTTCCGACCGTGCTGATTGCGACAATGGCCATGTTGATGCTCAGTGCAGGCTACATTGCCACGGGAGAACTGTTGCGCGTGACAATGCCGCGTCCGGTTGCCGCCGTGCGGATGCCGATGACGCCGTTGCGCGATACGCATCCTCAGATGCCTGCGGGCGTCCTCGAGATCGAGCGTCTGGCGGCGATGCTGCGTCAGGGTGGCGATGCGACCCGGAAGATAACAGTGATCGGCGCGCATCAGGACGAAAGCGTGACGCTGGTTGCGTTGACGCTCGCCAGGCTGCTGTCGCGAAGTTCGAAAGTTGTATTGGTCGATCTTGCGATGGCATCGCCGACGCTGGCGGCTGTATCCACCGATCCGGCATCGCCGG
>CALRLJ020000327.1:0-4531 GCA_943368635.1 Sediminibacterium ginsengisoli
CGCAGCGCTGCGATCAGCATGTCGTAGCCGCGCGGCACATTGAAGTAGACTGTCGGAATCACGTCGCGCAGATTGGCGAGCGACAGCGCGAACAGACCCGGCGCGGGCTTGCCGCTGTCGATATAGAGCGTGCCGCCGTTGCGCAGCACGCAGTTGAAATTGTGATTGGCCCCGAACGTGTGGCTCCATGGCAGCCAGTCGAGGGTGGTGAGACCGGACTGGCCGAGAAACGGCCAGGTCTGGAGTTTCGCGGCCTGATTGGAGGTCAGCATGCGCTGGGTGTTGATCACCGCCTTCGGTGTGCCGGTCGAGCCCGACGTGAACAGAAACTTCGCGATTGTGTCATGACCGACGGCGGCGAAAGCGCGCGTGACGTCTGACGTTTCCGCCGCTGATGTCAACGACGAGAACGCAATTGCGGCTTCATGGCCATCCGGATCGCCGGCAACAACGATCGCGGTGTGCAGCGGCGCGATGGCGTTGAGCGCAGGTGCAAACATCTTCGCGCTGGAGACATAGATCGCACCGGGATCGAGCAGCGCGACCATGCTTTTCAGCTTGTCGAAATCCTTCGACACCAGCGAATAGGCCGGCGACACCGGCGCCGCCGGTACGCCGACATGCATCGCCGCCAGCATGAAGACGGCGTGGTCGATCGAATTGTCGGACAGAATCACCAGCGGGCGCTCGGCGCTCATGCCCTGCGCCAGAATCCAGGAAGCTGCCGCGCGCACGCGCCGCAGCGCCTCGCGATAGGTCAGCTTGGTCCACGGCGCGTCGGCACTGTTGCGCTCGCCAAGAAAAACGGTGTCGGGCGTCGCGCGCGCCCATTGCTCGAGCCAATCGCCGACGCAGCGCGCGAACGGCTGCAACGGAATCGCAGACTTCAACCAGATGCTGCCGTCGGCCTTGCGTTCGGCGACAATGTCAGGAGCCGAAAACAGCGCCTGCGCGCTGGCCTGCCGCTGGGCGGACGCCGCCGTCATGACAGCGCGCCAGCCGGCGTTTCTTTCGCCGCAGATTCTGCGAACGCGGGCATCGATTCCCTCCCCTTGGCGACTGCAACTTTAGAATAATAATGCAGTTCTTCCTGCCGCTCTTCGGCGACTAGTGCAATATAATGCAGATTGATTAGAACGTGTCAATCTCCGCCAGCTCAACGCGGCTGCGGCAGCATGCCGCCTAAAATTTAATCGGCCGCTCGAATTTGTGCGTGGTTTCGATGGCTCCTCCGGTCCGGCTTCTTCCATTCAACCTGTTGTTCGAAATCGAGAATTGTTCACGAACCCGGCATCCTCCCGCCTTGTACACAATGGCACACCGCTTGCTTCATTAAGGCAAACCAGCAGGATGATGCCATGCCGCCTATGCTCTGGCGGCGGCGGAATGAGATCAACGACAAATGACGGGAAGCGATTTGTGACCGAGACTGTTGCCGAGATCGTTGCCGCGCATCGCGCGGGGACGACGACACCTGCCAAGACCGTTGCGCGCAGCTTCCAGCGCATCCGCGACCATGGCGATCCTGCGATCTTCATCAGCCTGCGCGACGAGACCGATGCGATCGCCGAAGCCGAAGCACTGATGGCGAACGGCGACACGTCATTGCCGCTCTACGGCGTGCCGGTCGCGGTGAAAGACAATATCGACGTTGCAGGTCTTGCGACCACCGCCGCCTGCCCGGCGTTTTCCTCCGACCCAAAGCAGGACGCCAACACTGTGGCACGGCTGCGCGCTGCCGGCGCCATCGTGATCGGCAAGACCAATCTCGACCAGTTCGCCACGGGCCTCGTCGGCGTGCGCTCGCCTTACGGGATTCCGAAGAATGCCGTGCGCAGCGATCTGGTGCCGGGTGGATCGAGTTCGGGTTCGGCGGTGGCCGTGTCCGCAGGCCTCGTGCCGCTGTCGCTCGGCACCGACACCGCAGGCTCCGGCCGCGTGCCGGCGATGCTCAACAACATCGTCGGCCTCAAACCTTCACTCGGGCTGATGTCGACCTTCGGCGTGCTGCCTGCGTGCCGCACGCTGGATTGCGTGTCGATCTTCTCGCTCAATGTCGACGACGCGATGATCGCACTCAACGTAATGGCCGGATACGATGCTGCCGATCCGTACTCGCGCGATCGTTTCGTCGGCCCGGTGACGGATTTTCCGCCCGGCATCCGGCTCGGCATTCCGCTCAAAGGTCAATTGAAATTTTTCGGCGATGAAATCTCCGAGAAGAGTTACGACGCCGCCGTTGCGCGGCTGATCGCACTCGGCGCCACGCCGGTCGAATTCGATCTCGCGCCGTTCTACGAGACCGCGCAGCTGCTCTATGAAGGCCCGTGGGTGGCGGAGCGTTATCTGGTCATCCGCGATCTGCTCGCGACAAATCCCGACGCGGTGCATCCCGTCACGCGCGAGATTACGCTCAAAGGTGAGACCATCACCGCCGCCGATACATTCGCATCGCTCTACAAGCTGGAGGCGATGCGGCAGATCAGCCGCAAAACTTTTGAGTCCATCGATGCGATGGTGTTGCCGACCGCGCCGACGGCCTACACGGTCGATGAGGTGCTGGCGAACCCCATTGAGCTGAACAGCCGCAACGGCACTTACACCAATTTCGTCAACCTGCTGGATATGTGCGGACTTGCGATCCCCGCAGCGATGCGCACCGATGGCATTCCGTTCGGCATCACCCTGCTAGCACCGGCTGGACAGGATGCGAAACTCGCCAGCATTGGCCGCGTGTTTCATGCCGATACAAAAATGAAGACGGGTGCCAAAGGTGTGGCGCAGCCACCGCTCGTGCCGGTCTCGAGACAACCCGGCAAGGATGAAGTCGCCATCGTCGCGGTCGGCGCGCATCTGTCGGGCATGGCGCTGAATCATGAATTGCGCATCCTTGGCGGACGGCTGATCGAGGCGACATCGACCACGGATGATTACAGGCTCTATGCGCTGAAAGACACCGTGCCACCCAAGCCCGGGATGCTGCGGGTCGATCCCGGCACAGGCGCGGCGATTGCCGTTGAAGTGTGGGCGTTGCCGACAAAGGCCTTCGGTGCGTTTGTCGCCGCGATCCCGTCGCCGCTATCGATCGGCACCGTGCGCCTCGCGGACGGCTCCGGCGTGAAGGGCTTTCTGGTCGAGGCTGCGGCGGTCGAAGGCGCGCGCGATATCACCTCGTTCGGCGGCTGGCGCGCGTTTATCGCCGCACAGGCCAAATCCGCCTAGATCTAAGTCGGCTTAAGCTTACAGCTCGGCCCACTGCCGCAGCATGTTGTGATAGAAGCCGGTCAACGTGACGATCGACGGATGATTGGGCACATCCTGGTTGAGCCGGATGATCGCCATATCCAGATCGAACAGCATCGCGCGATGACTGACGTCGCGGATCATGCTCTGGGTCCAGAAGAAAGACGCGATGCGTGACCCGCGCGTGATCGGCGTCACATGATGCACGCTGGTCGCGGGATAAATGACCGCATCGCCCGCCGGGAGCTTGACGCTGTGGCTGCCATAGGTGTCTTCGACCACCAGCTCACCGCCGTCGTAATCTTCCGGCGATGAGATAAACAGTGTCGTCGACACATCAGTGCGGATGCGGATCGGCTGCTGCGGATGGGTGCGGATGGCGTTGTCGATATGCGATCCGAACGTCATGCCGGCATCGTAGCGGTTGAACAGCGGCGGAAAAATCTGCATCGGCAGCACCGCCGACATGAACAGCGGATTGCGCGACAGCGCGCCGCGCACCATGTCGCCCAGTTCGCGCGCCTCGGCGGACTCTTCCGGCAATTGCAGGTTGAACTTGACCTTCCCCGACTGGTGACCGGCAGTGACGTTGCCGTCGACCCACGCGGCCTTGGTCATGACATCCTTGCAGCGCGCGACCTGCTCGGGCGTCAGCACATTGGGGATGTGCAGCATCATGGCATCCGCTCCTTCATTGACGCGACAGCGTTAGCGCCGAAACGTCGTCTGTCCAAGCCCCATTCGCAAGACTGCCGTCCATGGAAAACGGCCGCCCGAAAGGCGGCCGTTTTGTCGATGCATGAGGTTACTTGACGACCGACGGCGTTACCGCCGGCGGCGGCTCGAACCGGTAGCGATAGGTCAGCGAGGCCCAGCGTCCCGATGCCGGCACCACGTTGCCGCCGGAGTACTGCGCGTAATACAGCCTGTCGGTCAGGTTGTAGACATTGAGTTGCAACGTCGAATTGCGCGTGACCTTGTAGGCCAGCATCGCGTCAAACTTCCAGTAGTCGGGAACGTAGGTGACGTTGTTGTTGGTCGCAAACGCCATCGACTGATAGGCAGCACCGCCGCCGACGGTCCAGTCCGGCGTGACCGCGTAGGTCGACCAGACCGTGAAGTTGTGATGCGGCGTACCCGACAACTCGCGCCCGTTAAGGCTTGCATCCGGCGTATTGAGGATTTTCGACTGAAGATAGCTGTAGCCGCCGAACACACTCCACTGATCGGTGAGCTTGCCGACCGCCGCAAGCTCGATACCGTCGACGCGTGCAATACCGTCGAGCGT
>CALRLJ020000328.1:0-4512 GCA_943368635.1 Sediminibacterium ginsengisoli
AAATTCTTGGATAAAACGAAATGCTGTTCGATCCCAGATTGCACGCGGCAAGGTAATCGTTGAACGGCGGAACAAAAGAAACGCCATCCGAGTGCGTAAGTTTGGTTTCAGCTCCGCTGATCTCAAAGACCGGATTGGAATCGAATCCGTTTCCGTTTTCCCGGAAAAGTGTGAGCGATCCGGTTCGCTGTGCAACAGCGAGCAATTCCGTCGATCCGCACATCGAAAAGGACAGGTCGTGAGGGTAGTCGAGTCCGCCAAGCCTGAAATAGGGTTTGTCTTCAAAGATTCCGTTTGAATCTCGCCGATACAGCAGCACCGCGTTTGTGTCCGCAGTCGCGACACCCAGCGTGTCGCCTGCTGTTGAAAAGGCTAACCCCTCAAAGCGTTCCTGCTTTCGTTCGGGGCGTAAATTCTGAACCAGCCCCGGATCTTCATCGATCTCGAACTTAAAGCCAGGCGACGATGACGACACTCCGCTCAGTTGGTCTATTTTTTCACGCAGACGGCTTGCGATCGCTCCGGGAAATGCACGCAACATCTGGCGTGGCGCTCGGCTCCTCGCGATGTCGTGTTTGAGCTTATCAATCTCGGCCTTTTGACTTTCGTATTCGCCAATCGCTCCCGTTTGCGCAACAAGGGTATGTCTAAGGCTTTGCAACGCGTGCTCCGCTGCGGCCCATCGGCTGACTTGATACGCCAGTGCAGATCGTGTCGCAGGAGAGGCGGCTTCATAGAGCGGCACGATCTCGGCGCTCGCCTTTACCAGATCGAGTCGAGCTGGACCCGTCAGGCCGGCGAAGTGATGAACAACCGGATTGGCCGCCATGGCCACGCCGGGGATCGAATTCCAGATCGGATCGAGATGTCCGATATGGGCGCGATCAGGCTCGTTGGCAACGTTGGGACCGGTGCCGAGCGATTCATTGTAACCGAGTATCGTGTGGAGCGCGGCCTGCTCGAGCCACGGGTGAGTCACTTGTCCGTGCATGGCGAGCAGGCGCGTGAAAAAATCGAGGGACCAGTCAGATCGGCGGATCAGATAGACGCCGGCGTTGTAATGAGGCGGATGCGGCTTTCCGTCGAGCCAGGCGGTTTCCGGTCCATGCCACGAGATCAACAGATCGATGCCCGGTTGAACGTCTTCCAGGAAGTCGCGATCGGTCCGTAAGATCAGCGCATCGATATCCAGCCAAAGGACAAAATCAAAGCCGTCACGAAGAGCGGACAGGATTGCCGGAATCTTCATCCAGGAATCCGCAAATCCCGAACCGTCCGATTTGTGCACGATCAATTCGTGTCCATGACGGGCTGCGAAGGCTTCCATCCGCGGAAGCGTCAGGGCGGCGAGCTTGGCAAAGTCGTCGCCATGATATGCCGTTACGATGCAGCAGCGGGGCATAGACGGCTGTTTCCTGGGTTGGTTGCGGGCAGATGCAATCGGGATAGGTTAGCATTTAAACGCAAGATATTTTTGATGCAACAAGCGGGACGATTGCCCTCAGGGAGTGCCGAATTTAGCTTAGAGGTAATTGGAGGGTATTCGCTACAACGACACGCCTTTGCCTAGCAGATTTCGGGGGTGGTTCGCGTCGATCCCTCACGACGGCGGATCACTTTCATCTTCGCGCTTGGTTCGTGATCGAACAATCTGCTGCCGCAGCGCCGCGAGGAGACTTTTATCACGCTCCTCCGGAAAAAGCCTTCCGAAGTTCGAGGGATGTAGACGCCGATGGTGAAAAACTTCGTCCATCATCGTATAGTTCAACCCCATCTGCTTTGCGCGGCCGAGCCATTCAATAAATGCTGTTTTCGATGAGGGGTCGAAGTTTCCGATGCGGTCGAAAGCCGATCGTTTGATCAGCATACACGACCACTGTTCGCCGGCCATGACGGTGTGACGTAGCCTGACTGTCGCAGCGTCGGGAAGCTCGGGGCTTACAAATTGCTCCGATAAACAGAACACCGCTTCAAGGCGAGTATCTGCAAGCAAGGCATGTTGCCGTGCGAGTTTGTTCAAAGTCCATGTGTCATCGGCATCCTGAAAAGCAAGGTACTGACCTGACGCGATGGCGATCCCGGCTATCATTCCGGCCGCCTGTCCCTTGTTGTCCTGCGTGATCAGCCGAACGCGCTCGCCATACTCTCTGATGATCGCGTTCGTCCGATCGGTCGAACCGTCATCGACCACAATAAGTTCGATTGGCGCGTAGGTTTGATTGAGGATGCTGTCGATAGCCTGATTGAGATAAGCAGCTCCATTCCAGACTGACATGACGATGGAGATGGTTTCGGTGGTCATTTCTTGCTCAGTCGGTTGCGGCGAATTTTTCGTGCGATCACGCCAAGCTGCCCTTTTTTGAACTGCTCCTGCATCAGTGTGATGTTCGTTTCGTGCTGCCTGTAGATCAAGGCGTCCCCATCCCATGGGAGCAGGCGCATTCCGGTCTCTTGCAGGCGTGCGAGATAATCGGCGTCTGAGCCAAGACGAAGCGTTTCATCCATATCGCCGATACGTTCAATGACTTCGCGGCGAAATAGAAACGGAGATAGATGCACAGACGCCGCTAGCGCGCCGTCCAGGTGTGTCATTCGAGGTGAGCCGGGACTATCAAATAGCAAACGAATCCGACCGTAGACCGCGTCAATTTTGGGTTGTGTCTCAAGCAATCGTATCAGGGGTAGCTGGCGATCATCCGGCCAAAGATCGTCACTATCGAGAAAAGCGACGAACTTCCCCCGGGCCAGATGAAGACCCGTATTTCTCGCGGCGGCCACGCCTTGTTTCGATTCAAAAAGATACCTGATCCGTGGATCAGGATTTTCTTTGACGATAAGTGCTGTGGAGTCGGTTGAGGCGTTATCGATGATAATTAATTCGTCATCGTTAGAAAGTTGTTTGATGCACGACTCAATAGCAGCGTCGATATGACGTTCACTATTGTATGCCGGCATGATCACGCTAACCCGCATACGATCGCTCGCCATTGTGCTCGTTCAGGATTTGTTGAAATCGGGCGGGTATCGCCGAGACATCGCTTCCCGTATCGATAAAGTAAGCGGGGAGCATGCGTGTCACGGCGAGCAACTTCTTCGTTAGTTGTTCGGCTCGCCCGGGCGCGCGCACACGCGTATGCGCGACCATAGCGGCGTACGTTTGCGAGGACTTTGCGCGCTCCATTTCAAAGTTTTGCCCCCCTTTGCGGCGAGGAATCAGGATGCCCTCGATCACGCCGCCTTGAATGAGCGTGTCGCCCTTTTTTGGGTTAAAACGAAGTTCGAATCTCGGGTCATCGAAGTCGTTAGATTCTGCAAAGACAAAAGGTAAGAGCTCGGAGGTCAGTTCCTCAGGGGCGGACTTTCTCAGACGGCCTGACGTGAAAAGGGGTTCGACCCGCCGCAGCTTGGGATTGACGAGGACAAAATCATCGCCTGCATATTGCCAGCCTGCAGCGGCGCATGAAAGCGCGGCGGTGCTTTTACCGGCTCGGCCGGGTCCGACCAGCAGAAGAAACCGCCCGTCGCGCCCAACGGCGGATGCATGAAGTGGACACCAGTCGGTTTGTGCCGCAAAGGCACTTATTAGCGGAAGAAAGGGGCGTCCTAACAAACCGGCGGGTAGCTTTGGGGTGGTGCACCACATGACCCCTCTGCGGTTTTCGAAGTCCCATATGTAGAGCGCACCCTCTGGCATAGGCATCCATTGGGTGAGGTACTTCTTGTCTTCGTAAACCGCGCATCTGGAAATGTCGGACGGCAGGAATTGCTGCGGCAAGGGAGTGCCTCCCAACATTGCCACTTTGAAGTCGACCTCCGCGCCCGTTCCGGGTTTGCTTTCCGGAAATGATGCTGCAACGTCCTGCCCATCAGCCCATTGATCGAGGCTTAATTGAATCGAGAATGCACCTGACGCGACGTCTCTATCGATAGATGTCGATTCAAATGCAAGTTCGATCGCCGACTTGAAGAGCGACATTATTCGGGCCGTCTCGGCCAGCCCTCCAGATCGACATCGTGGACGGGGTCGAGCAGGAGAAGTTCCTGAAGATCGTCGAACCGTTCGATCGTGGGGGTTCCAAAAAGGCTGCCGGTCAAAGCTGGAAGCTCCATGGTGGGGGTGCTGATGCTTGATGCATCGCGCACCAATCCTTCGGCAATGAGCTTTCTTACGAAATCTTCAGCCAGAGCGGGTAATTCCGCAGCCTGACTTTCGAAGCGACTCGAGAGCCACTGCACAATTTGAGATACGGTGAGGCCATGAGCCAGACCCTGCCAGATCCAGGATCCTTCGGTGGAGATGGAATAGTAAAATCCAAGCTTGTAATTTGCGATGACGAGTTCGCCGTCAAAAATCTCACTCGCTATTTCCGGCACAACAGTCGAATAGGTATTCATTCCAATTGAGGGGGGCATGCAACTTCCCGATGTAAAACTTAAGTATGGATTGCTAGCTTGCGGTGCCGCCCAAGGCATCGCCAAAACGTCGATACCACGTGGTATTGGCAACTCATA
>CALRLJ020000329.1:0-4504 GCA_943368635.1 Sediminibacterium ginsengisoli
GAGACCCCAGCGGCTCTCGGTACGATACAGCGAGGCGAACGCCGCCATGTCGGCGCAATCGACAATCGACTGGGTTTCCAGTGCGCGCAGCAATTCGTGAGAGTTGCGCGCGATCATGTGGTTTTCCATGTCGTCGCGCACTTCCGCCAGACGCCTCTGTCCAAGCTCGAACTTTCGCGTCACCTTCGGTGGCTGAAGATAGTCGTTCACCAGTCGGCGCGCCTTGTATTCGATCTGGTTCGGAGGAATCCCGTCCTCGCGCCTGGTCGGCGCAAGCACACGCTCCCTCTCCTTCGCGATGTCGGCGGCGTCGAACTTCGCAAAATCGGTGTTGTCGGCATATTCCATCGCGTCTTCGCCGGCGACCGAGCCGTTGGTGAAAGCGCCGAGCATGTAGTTGTGCGGCACGCTCGCCATGTCACCGGCAGCATAAAGACCCGGCACCGTGGTCCGTGCGAATTCATCGACGAACACACCAGACGCGCTGTGACCTGAGCAAAATCCGATTTCCGAGATATGCATCTCGATCGATTCCCGGCGATAGTCCTGGCCGCGCCCTTCCTGAAATCGTCCGCGTGTCGGGCGTTCCACCTTGTGAAGCGTCGATTCGATTTCCTCGATCGTCTTCTCGTGAAGATGGCTAAGTTGCAGGAAGACAGGCCCCTTGCCCGATTGAAGCTCGTTATAGAATTCGAGCATCATCTGCCCCGACCAGTAATCGCATTCGATAAAGCGCGACCCCTCGTTGTTCGCGGTGAACGCACCGAACGGACCGGCGACATAAGCGCAGGCCGGACCGTTATAATCCTTGATCAACGGGTTGATCTGAAAGCATTCGAGGTTCGCCAGCGCAGCACCCGCATGATACGCCATCGCGTAACCGTCGCCGGAATTGGCCGCGTTCTCGTATGTGCCGAACATATAGCCCGAGGTCGGCAGACCCAGCCGGCCGGCAGCGCCCATGCAAAGGATCACGGCCTTGGCCTTGATCACCAGAATTTCAGCCGTGCGCGTGTTGACGCTGATCGCACCGGCGATGCGGCCGTCTGTGCCCGTAAGCAGCCGTGTCGCCATATAGCGGTTTGAGATCAGGATTCGAGCGCGGCGCAACTGACGATAGATCGCCTTCTTGACCGTCTCGCCATTCGGCATCGGCAGCACATAGGTGCCGATGTGATGGACCTTCTTCACGGCATAGTCGCCGTTCTCGTTTTTCAGAAAGCGAATACCGAAACTGTCGAGTTCCTCGATGATCGAGTAGCAGCGCTCGGCATACTTGTAGACCGCCTTCTGATCGACGATGCCATCGTTGGCGATGGTGATTTCCTTTGTGTACTGCTCCGGCGTCGCGTAGCCGGGAATGACGGCATTATTCAAGCCATCCATTCCCATCGAGATCGCGCCAGAGCGTTTCACATTCGCCTTCTCGAGCAGAACCACGTTTGCCTTCGGGTTCTTGAGCTTCGCCTTCAGCGCCGCCATCGGCCCGGCGGTTCCGCCCCCGATCACGAGAACGTCGCAGGAGACTTCCGAAAGTCCGTCGACAATTTCATCCATCGCCATCACAGGTTCCTCACGTCTTCGTCGAAGCAATTTCCATTCCAGACGATCTGGAATTGGTCTTGATGCAGAATTGATCAGGTCGGTTGCGGGAGATAGCAATTAGTTGTCAGCATGATGAAACACCTCGCCTATCGCTCGACGAACGCTTTTTCGATAACGAAATGCCCCGGCTCGCTGTGATTTCCTTCAAGGAAGCCGCGCTCATCGAAGGCCTTCCGCAGGTCTTCGAGCATGCCCGGGCTGCCGCAGAGCATGAGCCGGTCGGTCTCGATATCCAGCGGCGGAAGCCCGATATCGCCGAACAGCTTCTCCGACGTGATCAGATCCGTGATACGGCCCCGATTCCGGAACGGTTCGCGCGTCACCGTCGGGTAATAGATGAACTTTTCGCGCATCAACGGTCCAAAGAACTCATCCTCACCGAGCGTGGCTACCAGTTGCTCGCCATAAGCCAGTTCGGATACCTGCCGGCAGCCATGCACCAGCACGACCGTCTCGAACCGCTCGTAGACATCAGGGTCCTTGATCAGGCTGGCGAACGGGGCGAGACCGGTGCCCGTTGACAGCAACAGCAGCCGCTTTCCTGCAATCAGGTTGTCGGTGATCAGCGTGCCGGTGGCTTTGCGTCCGACCAGGATCGTGTCGCCCTGCTTGATCTGCTGGAGCCGCGAGGTCAGAGGTCCGTCGGCAACCTTGATGCTGAAAAACTCGAGCTCTTCCTCATGGTTGGCGCTCGCCATGCTGTAAGCGCGCAACAGCGGCCGCCCATTGACCTCGAGGCCGATCATGGCGAACTGCCCGTTCTGGAATCGAAAGGCCGAGTTTCGCGTGGCGGTGAAGCTGAATAGCGTATCGGTCCAGTGCCGGACCGAAAGAACCTTCTCTCTATGGAATGCGCTCATTGTTTCTGTTTCCAAGAATCACGTTTGCCGGAACAAACCAGTCGCCGAAGGCAGGGAAGCAAAAAAGCCCTTGAATGCTGGGGATTTTGCATTCCTGAATCGATGCATGTGAGTGTCGAGCCAAAATGCTTCATGGACAATCACGCACCGGAAAAGCCGGTCGATTAATTTCAAAATTAGTTTTGTTAAGCCGAACGGGTATCGAGCAAAGCTCAAAACGTGTGCTCGCTGACGAACGCCATCATGAGCGTCAGCAGGATGCCCGACAGAATCAACAGCAACGCGATCGGACGCCAGCCGTAAGATTTCACGCTTCGCCAGGGCAGCGTGAAGCCAATCGCTGCCATTGCCATTACGAGACAAAATCGTGAGAGGTGCGCAGCCGTCATCTGGACCGTTGACGGGACAAGGCCCGACACGTTGAGCAATGCGAAGGCAACGAATCCGAGCAGGAACAATGGCGGCAGCGGCACCGCGGCTCGCTCGGACGGCGCACTGCGCATGAGCGCGACCAGAATGGATGCTGGCGCAAGCATTGCCACGCGAAGGAGCTTTGCCATCGTCGCGACCTCACCGGTCGCCGGATCGACGCTGTAGCCCGCGGCAACCGCGTGGGCGACTTCGTGAATTGTTCCTCCGAGCAGAATGCCCCCTGCCGCCACATCCAGATCCAACAGGTGAACAAGCGGCGGATAGACCAGCATCGCCACCGAAGACAGCAGACTGACCGCACCAATCGTGCAGGCCACGTTGTATTTGCTCGACTCGTCGCGCGTCAGGACAATTGCAAACGCCGCCGCAGCGGAAGCGCCGCAGATGGCGACAGAGGCAGCTGCAATCACAGACAGGTCGCGATCGATTCCGAGCATCGGCCCGATAATCAAACCCGCAATCAGAATGACCGCGACATTGGTCGCAAGGACGGCGATGGTCGTAACGTCCAGCACCTGCAACGTTGCCGCCGATATCTGGAAGCCGAGCAGCGCAACGCCTATTCGCAACACGTGCTTGCCCGCGACATTGATACCCGGCAAGAACATAGCCGATGGCGGCCACAACGATGCAATGGCGATGGCACCCAGCAGGGCCCAGACAACGCCGCTTCCGCCCCACATCGCAATGCCGGTTGCGATCACGGCAAGCAAAGCGCATATCGCGAGGCCCGGCAGATACTGACTCACCCGGTTTGTCGCCGTCGAGAACTGCCGTAACAACATGAGGTGGTATCCAGGGCGCTGGCCGAAGCGCCTTGGTTGGCGCGCGATAAACTGCGCGCAGACTGGAAAATGGCAGCCCGTTCTCACAAGCAAAGAATTGCCAAGAATTTGGCTTTGAGCAGAACGTCATGCTCCAGAGCAACTAATTGCTCGCACTTGATAGAGTTCGGTGATGTGATCGTAAAATTGGAGAAGCCGACGTGTCACAGCTCGCTGAATCGCCTGCCTTTGTTGCCGCGCCAAAGCTGATCACGGTCAGCGACAATCGCGGCTATATGCGCCTCACCTATGCAGACGGTGGTGACATTGAGCTGAAGGCCGACCGCATGCGCGCCGCTTGCAAATGTGCTCACTGCACACGCGCACGAATCGATGGCCTCTTTCCGGAACGGTTCGACGGCGTCACAATCGAACAATTCTCTTTCATGGGTGGATACGCGATCAATATCGCGTTTTCCGATGGTCACGCGCGCGGAATTTACCCGTGGGCGTTTCTGTCCGGACTCAGCGACGCCGCCTCCTGACGTGCAGCATTAACGTTTCGGCTTAATGTCCGCGCCTTGTGAGACTTAATGTCACAAGGCCCGAACTGGCATAAGGTTTGCTCCGCACTTTAGACCGATTTTAAAGTCTGGAGCGCGCAATGCAAATCTATGCAGCAGTCAACGCCGGAGCGGGGCGCGGAACTCCCATGCAACGAACACCGGCGGCGCCGTCCGCCGGCAACCAATCGCTGTTGTTGACGGAGAGTTCCGGATCGCTCGGCGGCGCGCCCTCGCTGTTCGAAACACTGTCGCTGCATGAGCGCGAAATCGTTCTCAA
>CALRLJ020000330.1:0-4497 GCA_943368635.1 Sediminibacterium ginsengisoli
GCCAAATGTCCGCCTTGCCCTGCGCAATGGCGACTTCACCACCGCCAAGCGCATCGCCGCCGCGGTCAACGATTACCTCGGCACCAAGACAGCCGAGCCGGTCGATCCGTCCACCGTGCAACTCAGCATTCCAGCCGAGTTCAAAGGTAACGTCGTGGCGTTGCTGACCGAGATCGAGCAATTGCAGGTCGAACCGGATCTCGGCGCCAAGATCATCATCGACGAGCGCTCCGGCATCATCGTGATGGGCCGCGACGTGCGCGTCGCGACGGTTGCGGTTGCGCAAGGCAATCTCACCGTCACAATCTCGGACAGCCCGCAGGTCAGCCAGCCCGCGCCGCTATCGCGCGGCCGGACCACGGTGACACCCAACACACGCGTCGGCGTTCAGGAAGACGGCAAGAAACTCGCCGTGGTCAAGGATGGCGTCTCGCTGCAACAACTGGTCGATGGCCTCAACGGACTTGGGATCGGTCCGCGCGACCTGATCGGCATTCTGCAAGCGATCAAGGCGTCTGGCGCGCTTCAAGCCGATATTGAGGTGATGTGATGAGCATCACCCCAACGACAACAGATGCTCCGGCGACGTTCACCGGCGGACGCCGCGATCTTCTACTGCAGGACGCGCTGACGAAGGTATCGCCGCAGGTGCAGGCGAAGGCCAAGGGCCAGGCACAGGACTTCGAAGCGGTGTTTCTGAACTCAATGTTTTCGCAAATGATGAGCGGTATCAAGGGCGACGGTCCCTACGGCAACACGCCGGGCACCGGCATCTGGCGCTCGATGATGACCGAGCAATATTCGAAATCGTTCGCGCAGGCCGGCGGCGTTGGCATCTCCAACGACGTGTACCGAACCCTCATCCTTCAACAGGCCGCTCGCGCCAGCTAACCGCACCCGAAGGGACACCGCATGACCCCTCATCAGCAAAGCGCCAAAGCGCCCGCGCCTTCCGCGCCCGCCTCGACGCCGATCGAGGCCCGGAAACTCGCCGAGGGCCTGATACAGATCATGAGCACCTTGCTTGGGATCGTGGAACGTGAGACCGAACTTGTGCGCGCTGGCAATATCCGAGCGGCGATGGCGCTCGAAGCCGAAAAGAGTCAGACGTCCCGACAGTATGTCGATGCGATCGCGAATCTGACGCGCAGCCGCGATTATCTCAAGCAATCCACGCCCGAGCTTTTGACCGCGCTGCACCGTCATCACGACACCTTCCGCGCGATGCTCCAGGTCAATCTTACCGTACTCGCCACAGCGCATGCCGTGTCGGAAGGCATCGTGCGCGGCGTTAATGGTGAATTGCAGCGGAAAAATCTTCCGAACGGCTACACGGCGGCCGGACAACGCGCGATGCCAAGTCCGCGTCAGGTCACGCCCCTCTCCGTCAGCCGTTCGCTGTAAGGCCCCAGACAAACCGGCAGGACAGTCCCCGTTCGTCCGCATATGGCGCGGCAAACCCTCGTTGCGATAAGCGTAGCGACGAAGCAATCCAGACCCATGCGAGGACTGGATTGCTTTACTTCGCTCGCAATGACGTGCCGGAGGCATTCCCACAACGTGGAATGCGTCCATTTTGATTCAAATCATGATTGCAACATAAGGATCGGATTTAGACGGTTCCGCGCATACTCGGAACTGGAGGGTTGGGGTTTGACTCAAACGGAAGCCAGAGGCTGCCATGAGTGCGGATTTCAACATCAAACCGGTGGGGGCATCGGTTGTAGCGAGTTACGTCGAGCCCGTGTCCGACGGAGCGAAGACGGCTGTCCCGACGCAGCTTCCGCCTGACAAGGCGGTCACTGCGCCGGATGCGTCCGTTCAGGCGCGCATCAATCCTCAGGCAGACACCGATCGGCTCTCAAAGCAGGTGGTCATCGATCGCGCCGCAGCCGCAATCGTGTATCGAACCGTCGACAGCACGACCAGCCTGGTGGTCCGTCAGTATCCTGACGAAGCACGTCTGCGCTCACGCGCCTATATGCGAGCGATGGACATCGCCAGAGAAGACGCCATGCGCCAGAACACGACAGATCTGAGAGTCTAAATTCGCCCGGCGAAAGCGGCGCCATCAACCTTGCTTGGCGTAGGCCGTCTCAATCGATTGCGCGCCGGTGGCCGCGTTGGTCATTACCGTCTTGATCTGCGCAGTACCGACCTTCGTCAGCGTGAACTTCGAATCGCCGAACTTGAAGGCATTGTCCTTGATTAGGACGTCCTGATACTTCACCGTGGTGCCGCTCTGGTATCGCACTTTGGCACGAAAGCCGATGACATTTGAGACTTGAATCGTAAAGCTGTCGTTGTTGGCGTACTTGCCGCTCCAGCTTCCCTCGTAGCTCGGCGCATCGACCGGCACATAGGGTGTGTTTGACACATTGACGTTCGCGCCGACCTTGACGTAGTTCGCCGATATGATGCCGAGAAGGTCTGCCAAGGTTCAGCCTCGTAGGTGGTGCGCCGATCAGGCGCGGCCGGATAATCCCGCTGCAAGGTTGCAGTTGATATCGATCAGCGGCTTGAGTTTTTCGCGCTGCGGATTGAGCTGCAATTCCGCGGTCTGCGTCATCACGAATGTACCGATATTGACGACGTTCTGGCGGACCTCGATGGACTGCGGATTATCGTCGCTGGTGACCGCGCTGAGAAGGATGGCCCAGAGCTTGCGATTGAACAGCAGAGCGGCGCTGAACTCATCGTCCGTGCGGCCGAGGTTGTTCATAACATCCTGAAGTTTATTGGCCGCTTTAAGCAAGGCCTGCGCTTCGATCTCGCGGGGCGACGCCGTGGTCTGGGCAGTTCGTGCGTACGCATTGGCGCCGTAGGACATTCATCACCTCGACAGGAGTTCTTCTTCGCGCTTCATCAGTTTCCTGATTTCTCTTAGAGCTTTGTAAAGATAACCGTTTAAAATATGATTACTTGCGGCTTCAATTTGTTCGCGGGAACTTGGCACCGCCTCAAGTATATCCCGCACGAAGCCCAGATAGAGTTCCTGATATTTCGGAATATCATTCTCAAGGTACATCTGCTGAACACAGAGATAGATTCGCTTGACTGGCGTGTTCGCCGTTTCCGCGGTCAAAATATCCTTCTCGCGCAGGATAGGCGTATCGCCGTCGATCAGAAAGACGGCGCGGCTGTCTGAATTGGTGATGACGCTCTGACCGATCACGATTCTCTCGAACGGCTTGAGCTCGACCCTGAGGGGCACAACGTGTCTCCCATAAAATCCGCGGCGCTCATCAGGCTAGATTAAGGCCTATTCTGTTGCCGCCGCATTAATTCGACGCCTAAGAACTATCGGAGATTCCCGGCATAAAAAAGCAGCGGGGTACTATCCCCGCTGCCTTATCCGGTTTGAGCTAAGACCTTACTGGAGCAGCTTGAGCACGCTCTGCTGCGACTGGTTGGCGAGTGCGAGCGCGGACACCGCGATCGACTGGCGGGTCGCAAGCGCCTGGCTGTTGGCCGCTTCTTCATTGGTATCGGCGACCGTCAGGTTGGCCGAACCGGTCTGCAGCACGTTGATCAGGTTTTTCGAGAAGTCCTGACGGATCTGCACGATCGACAGGTTCGAACCCAGCGTCGAGGCCTGCGAGCGCAGGAAGCTGCTCGCGTAATTAAGAGCGTCCAGCACCTTGTTGGTTGCAACGTTGTCGACGAAGTCCGTACCCTGGGTCAGATTGCCGAGACCAAGGCCGGCCGGGTCGAGATTGATGCCGGTGATATTGAGCGTGGACTTGCCGGTTTCGTTGAAAATCAGCTTGAGCTGATCGCCATTGAGCAGATTGACGCCGTTGAACGAAGCGTCCTGCGAGGTCGTTTTGATCTGCTGAATGATGTTGTTGTACTGCGAGACGAGATTCGCGCGGGTCGATTGCGAAGTCGAATCGACGACAGGTATGGTCGGGGTCAAGCCGTTGAACAGATTGCCCGGATTTGTAGCTGTGCCGCCGATGGTGCCGATCGTCGATGACGCCGCGTCGTTCGCAGTCGTGATGGTGATGGCGCCCGTGGTGTCGATGCTGGCCTGAAGATTATTGGGCAGCAGCGCCGCGTTGAGTTCGTTGATGTCCGAAACCTCGCCGAGAGCGGTTCCGAAAGTGATGTTGGTCGGAGTACCACCGCTCGCTGCGGTAATGGTCAAGGTCTGGCCGGTCAAGCCGCCGGTCGCCGCCGCACCGGCAATGCCGGTCGCAGCGGTCACGCCGGTCGAGCCGGTTGCCGCACCAGCCGTCGTCACCGCAGAGGTCACAACGTTGGAGGTCGCGCCGGTCGAGCTGGAGGTGAAGGTCAGCGCACCGCCGACAACCGAAGCAACCGCACCGGTGATCTGGCTGTTGGCAACAGCGGCGACATCCGCTGCACTCAAGCTGGCCGCGTTGACTGTCGCGGAAGGATTCGCCGCATTATAGGTCGCAATGCTCGCCGCGCTGAGCGTGACCGTCTGAGCGGCAGCACCGTCAACCGCAACGGTGAAGGTCTGCGACGCAG
>CALRLJ020000331.1:0-4488 GCA_943368635.1 Sediminibacterium ginsengisoli
CGCTGATATGGCTTTTCGCGCTCTTCTTTACCGCCGTCCGACCGAACCGCGCACGCTCGCGGTGAAAATTGGCTCATCGATCTACACGATTCAGTTGCGGCGGCACCGCCGCGCGCGCCGATACACGCTGCGCATTCATCCGAGCCGGCGCGAAGCCATCCTCACCATGCCTCCGCGCGGAAATCTGATTGAAGCCAAGGACTTCGCGCAACGTCACGGCGCCTGGATCGCAGCGCGTCTCGGCGGTTTGCCGAAAGCTGCACCGTTTTCTCCCGGTACATCGGTGCCGTTGCGCGGACATCTGCACCGGCTCGTGCATCGCGCCGGCGTGCGTGGAACCGTGTGGCAGGAAACGCGCGACAGCGGCGAAAAGATTCTGTGCGTTGCCGGTGATTCCGAATTCATCGATCGTCGCGTCCATGACTATCTCAAGCGCGAAGCGCGCGCGGCATTGACCGAAGCCTCGCATCGTTATGCCGAGGTGCTCGGCGTCAAAGTGAAGCGGATCACGATCCGCGATCAGTCGAGCCGTTGGGGATCGTGTACCTCTGCGGGGGCGCTGTCGTTCTCGTGGCGGCTTATTCTCGCGCCGTCCTATGTGCTGGATTACCTTGCAGCGCATGAGGTTGCGCATCTGGTCGAGATGAATCACTCGGCGCGGTTCTGGAAGGTTGTCGCAAAAATTTGCCCCGCGACCGAGCGCGCCAAGCGTTGGCTCGACACCCACGGCAACGATCTTCATCGCTACGGCATCGAAGAATAATTCCTGACTCGCGGGATGAGCAGCAAGTCTGATTCAGTAAAGCTGAATCAGACTTCAGTTTCGCGTGCGATTAGCGCCGTCCGCCGAACACACGATCGATCAGCCAGCCATCGAGACCGGCAGCAGCTTCGGGACGCCCGGATGTCTGCGTGACGGGCGCACGGTTCTGCTGTTGCTGCGGATAGGGTGCCGGTGAACTCGGCGGCGGGAAATCCTGATTGTTCGACGTTTGCGAATAAGGCTGTGCCGATGGCCGCTGTTGCTGTGCTGGGTTGCGCGGATTTCCAGGAAACAGGTTGGAGAGGAACCCGCCCGGCGAAGGCATCGCGCCCGGCAATGGCACAGCCGGTACGTTCTGGTGTGCGACCCGCATGAAGCGAGTCCAGACTTCGACCGGCAGCCCGCCGCCGGTGGCTTTTTTGGTCGGCGAGTTGTCGTCGTTGCCGAGCCATACGCCGGCGACGAGGTTGGCGGTGTAACCGACGAACCAGGCGTCGCGGAAATCCTGGCTGGTGCCGGTTTTGCCTGCGGCCGACCAGCCCGGAATATCGGCTTTCTTCGCCGTGCCGGTGGTCAGCGTCTCGTGCATCATGACATTCATCATGCCGACAGCGCTGGATGCGATGACTTGCGACGGCGGATCGGCGCGGCGCACATACAGCACCTTGCCCTCGGGTGTGCGGATCCTGTTCACCACATGAGGCGAAGCTGCAAAGCCGCCATTGGCGAAAGGCGCGTAAGCGCCCACCAGTTCGGTCAGCGAGACTTCCGACGTGCCGAGCGAGATCGTGGCATTGGGTTCGAGCTTGGAGGCGATGCCGAGCCGATGCGCCGTGCGCACCACATTGGCAGGGCCGACTTCAAGGCCGAGCCGCACCGCCACCGTGTTCAGCGACATCGACAGTGCCTGCGTCAGCGTCACCGGTCCGAAATACTCGCGGCTGTAATTCTCGGGACGCCAGCCCTTGACGTCGAGCGGCGCGTCCTGGCGTACCGTATCGGGCGTCAGGCCGGCCTCGATCGCGGTTAGATAAACGAATGGTTTGAACGCCGAGCCGGGCTGGCGCTTGGCGGTGACCGCACGGTTGAACTGGCTTTCCGCATAGTTGCGCCCGCCGACCATGGCACGCACCGCGCCGTTCGGCGTCATCGCCACCAGCGCGCCTTGGCTGACGTTGAACTTCACGCTCTTGGTCGCCAGTTCGTCGATGATCGCGGCTTCCGCGACGCTCTGAAGCTTGGGATCGATCGAGGTTTCCACCACGATGTTCTGGTCGATCTGGCCGACCAGATCGTCGAGCACTTCGCCGATCCAGTCGGCGACATAGTTGATGGTGCCGGCACCGACCGGCCTGACGGCATAGGATGGCTTTTCGATTGCGGCCTTGGCCTGCGCGTCGGTGATGAATTTCACATCGGCCATTGCGCTCAACACGATCTGCGCGCGCTTCTCGGCGCCTTCCGGATTGCGGTTGGGCGCGAGCCGCGACGGCGATTTGACCAGACCCGCCAGCATGGCGGCTTCCGACAGCGAGACGCTCTTTGCCGATTTGCCGAAATACTTTTGCGCGGCGGCCTCGATGCCGTAAGCGCCGGAGCCGAAATAGACCCGGTTCAGATACAGTTCCAGAATCTCGTTCTTCGAATATTTTCGCTCCAGCCAGAGCGCGAGCTCGACCTCCTGCAGCTTGCGCTGGAAGGTGCGCTCCTGCGTCAGGAACAGGTTTTTCGCGAGCTGCTGGCTGAGCGTCGAGCCGCCCTGCGAGACGCCGCGATGCAGAAGATTGGTGACGGCGGCGCGCAGGATGCCGGTGGGATCGACACCGAAATGCGAATAGAAGCGGCGGTCCTCGATGGCGATAAACGCCTTCGGCAGGTAAGGCGGCAGATCTTTCAGCGAAACATTGGCGCCCGGCATTTCGCCGCGCGTGGCGATGACGGTGCCATCCATGCCGGTGATCTGGATGGTCGGCGGGCGCTTGGGAATTTCCAGCGACTGGATCGCGGGCAAATGCGCACCGACCCAGATCACGACACCTGCGCCTGCGATGATCGCCCACAGGCCGAGTACCGCGCCCCAGTAAACGACACGGCCGAGGCCGGATCGGGAACGGCCCTTCGCCTTGGTCTTGCTCTCCTTGCGCGGTGACGCACGCGTCTTGCGCGGACGGGATTCGCGGCGCGCGTCATCCTCGTCGTCATCGGCGGGACGGCTTTTCGCGGCGCGGCGCTTCGGCTTGATGTCCTCGTCGTCCTCCGGCCCACCGACGCGGTCCCATGGATTGAGGCGAATGCCGTCGAGCGACGCGGCGCCGTCGAACTTCGGCTCCCTGCGGCTGCTCTTCTTTTTACGCCCCAACGCCATCAAACCCGTGCCGAAATGCTGATTGTGCAAGGCGTGCAGGCTAGCGGTGGCGGTTTAAAGGCGCGTTACGCAAAGGTTAATGAGGGATTAGATGTTCCACCGCCCGCATGGCAGAAATGTCGGTCCGGAGCTGTATTGACCTCTCTTGGCCGATCGACAGAGTCTGCCGGCCAATTCAAGCACAAGGATAAAAGACGATGACCGGCCATATCGACCCGACCAAGGAAGTCTTCGCGGCATTCCGTGCCAACGATCGTCCCGGTCCGATCCACATGCTGAACCTGGTGCGGCTGCATGCGCAGGCGCGATACCCCGATGGCCGCAAGGCAACCGGGGCGGAAGCCTATGCCAGTTACGGACGCGAAAGCGGGCCGGTGTTCACGCGGCTCGGCGGCCGGATCGTCTGGCAGGGCAAGTTCGAGCTGATGTTAATCGGCCCATCGGCCGAGCATTGGGATCACTGTTTCATCGCGGAATATCCGAGCGTCGCCGCGTTCGCGGAAATGATCCGCGATCCAGCTTACCGCGAAGCGGTCAAGCATCGTCAGGCCGCGGTCGAGGACTCGCGGCTGGTTCGCACGGCGCCGATGCAGGTGGGCACGACGTTCGGTGAGATTCCGGAGTAGGACATGATCCCGAAAAGTGGGTACCGGCTTTCGGAAGAAGATCATGCCCTCGGTAAAATCGAGTCGCGGCCTCAGGCCGCGCGCGCCAGACAGAGCAGGATCAGCGCGATGGCTGCGGGAAGCGCCTGCACCATGACGATCCGCTTGCTGACCGAGTAGCCGCCGTAAAGTCCGGCCACGATCACGCAGAGCAGAAAGAACACCTTGATTTGAAAGCCGAATGCCAGATTGGGGTGGAGCAGGCCCCAGATCAGTCCGGCGGCGAGAAAGCCATTATAAAGTCCCTGATTGGCCGCGAGCACCGCTGAGGCTTGCGCCTTCTCGATGGTGTTGCCGAACGTCTTCAAGCCCTTCGGCTTGGTCCAGAGAAACATCTCCAGCACCAGAAAATAGATGTGCAGCGCTGCCACCAGCGCGACAAGAATGTTGGCAATCAAACTCATGGCAATTCCCCCTGTAGGGCGGGAACCTAGCAGCAAGTCCAGCGATTGCCGAGGCCCCGTTGTTGTCGGAAAACGGAAAGACTTCCCGGATCGCTATGGCCATGATGGCTGAAATTCACGATCACGGAAGCTGGACATGACCGCAAAGCAAACCCAACGATTTCATCTCGACCGGCTGGAAACGCCAATCGGCACCGCCTTGCTTGTCACCGACGATCAGGGCTTGCTGCGCGCGCTCGACTGGAGCGATTACGAGGCGCGGCTGCATCGCCTGCTGCGGCGGCATTACGG
>CALRLJ020000332.1:0-4475 GCA_943368635.1 Sediminibacterium ginsengisoli
CCGAGGTAATACAGCGTCGCAGGAAGAATGGCGGCCAGTGCCACGTCGGCGTAGCTCACGTTCAGGAATTGCGCGATGACGAAGGCGGTTGCCCCCATCACCGGAGGTGCCAGCACGGCGCCGGTCGAAGCGCATGCCTCGATGGCTCCGGCGTAGGACGCGCGGAAGCCGCTTTTCTTCATGACCGGGATCGTCATGGTACCTGCGGTCAGCACGTTGGAAATGATCGATCCGGACATCATGCCGAGAAGGCCGCTGGCGAAGATGCAGACCTTCGCAGCGCCGCCCCGGAAGGTTCCGCAAAGCGCGAAGGCGAGATTGATGAAGAACTTGCCCGCGCCTGTCATCATCAGCGCCGTGCCGAACACCAGGAAGCCGATCACTGTGTCAGCGAAGGCCTGGATCGGAATGCCGAGCAGGCTTTCGCCCGACAGGGTGTGATAGGCGGTCGCCTGTTCGAGCGTGGATTGCGTCCCGCGAAAAGGCCCAAGCCAAGACGATTCCGCAACCAGCGGATAGACGGTGAACGGAAAGACGCACAGCAGCAGGCTCCAGCCGCCGGTGCGGCGCAGCGCCTCCATGAGCACGGCCCACATGATGAGGCCGCCTACGATCACGGGCATCGGCGCGCCCGCAAATTCCCAGCCGAGCGCCGCAGCTTGACGAATATGCATCATCAGCCAGATTGCTGCGCCGAACGTCGCTACAAACAGCAGCAGGTCGTACCAGGGGATGCGATCGAGCGGCGCAGTCTCCGTTCCAGGAAAAATCAGGAACGTGAACGGCAGCATCAACGCAATCAGCAGATAGAAATATTCAGTGTTCAGCTGTGTGTAACCGACAAAGAAACGCAAGGCGAACTGCTGATTGATGCAGAGCAGGATCGTTGCGGCGGTGGCAACGATCAGTGTCCAGCGCCATCCACCGCGCAAGGTGCGGACCCGCGTGACCTCGGCTTCCTGCAAGCCGCCCACGCCCGCATGAGGGTCGTCGAAAACGACTTTCTTTTGTGCCGATGCAATGGCGGCAGCAGCAACAGGTGCTGCTGCCGTATTCTTGATGTCGTCGGACGAAGCAGACATTGGCGATTCCGATTGTGGAGGTGAACGATGTCCGCTTGGTCCGGATCTTAAAGGCTATTATTCGAAGCCGTTCGGCATGTTCGCCTTCGCCAAAGCCGCCTTGCGTGCGGCCATCCAACCGGCGAGGAACTTATCAGCTTCTGCTGGCGCGCTCGCCGTGTTGTAGGCCTTCCACGCGTCCCCCAGAACGACCTGACGCTTGATAAGGTCGTTGTTGTATTTCTCGTCGGCGTCGGTCCAGTTACCGGCTTCCTTCAAAGCCTTGGCTGCGCCGGGGTGATAGGGAATGACCCACTGCTTGGTCTGGCGCTTGACGTCGAGACCCGATGCACCCGGCGCCGAATCCTTGTAGCCGTCATAACCGGTGATCATCGCTTTGGTGAGCGCGTAAACCTGATCGGCGGGCTGCGTCGCGTAAGTGGTCGCGATCGGATAAGGATAGGCGGCGAGCTTCAAGGGCTTCGTCTTGTCGATACCGGCACCGCACGTCGTCTCATGCGGATTGAAGAATGCGCCAACTTTCTTGACGCGCGCCCAGGCTTCCTTGTCTCCGGGGGGAAGCTCCGGCCACACCAAGCCGCGCGGCGAGGTTTCGACTTCCTTGGCTGGGCCCGTCACTGTGGAGGCAAATGCGCCATCGGCGTCGTTGTTGACGAGGCCTTTCCACATCGCGCCGTAGCTTGCGAACTCGACGATCTTGACGTCTTTCTGTGTGAGGCCGCCATAGGCAATGATTGCCAGCGCGTTCTGATTGAGCGCAGGCGAGCCGACCACGAAGCCGAGGCGCTTGCCGCGGAAATCCTTCCACTCCTTCACGCCTGAATCTTTTGTAACGCCGACCGAGAGGCCGTTACAGTCGACCGTGGAGAGGGTCATCTGAAGCGCTTGCGGACCCCATTCCTTGACGCCGAATTCGAACACGCCTTCCTGGGCGAAATAGCTTCCTGTTCCCATCCAGGCGAGAACCGCGCGGTTCGTGCGCAGCGGAGCGAGGCGAGCTACGTCGTTGCCTGCTGGAAGAACGCGGACGTCAGAACCGTATTTGTCTTTCAGTACTTTGCCGACGCCGACGGCGATATTGAAGCCGGACGTGCCGGTATCATAGGCGGTAAACGCCATCGTGGTCGGCAGCTTGATATCCTGCGCCTGCGCAGTCGATAACGCAGCTGTTCCCGCAAGAACCATGGCTGCAACCGTCGTGATATGTCGCTTCATAAAGTATCCCTCCCATGTGCTTTCGCTGTGCGAAACGCGTTTTTGATTTTGCCGGATCATGTCATCGTGCAGGAGCCAGTGCAACGCCTGCAAGCCTACTAAGGTGTACCGGACAGTTTGTCGCGGAATATCGCGTCGTGCGTTATGTTTCGAGAGTGGCGACTGTCTGCCCCTCCGCCACGACGTCATCGACGCTGACGAGAATCGATTTGATTTTTCCTGCGGCCGGCGAGGGGACGGGAATTTCCATCTTCATCGCTTCGACAAAAACAACGTCGTCACCGTTGCCGATATTGCCTCCAGCACTGGCTGCAATCGCGCAAACGCGCCCCGCAACTTCGGTGACGATCTTGATCTCGGCCATTGATTCTCCCCCATCCGCTTTGAGCAGGTCATGCACGCGCGGCTTGTTGTTGTGACGGAAGATTGCCCGAGGTAGCGTGTTCCGCAAGAGGAAACTTTATTCCGCAGAACAGAACAAGCGCGCGTTCGCAGCGCGTACGGCAAGGAGCGACGATGAACTGGAAGCCTGAACTCGACGAACTCGCGCGGCGTGTGGCGTTTGCGAAAGAGATGGGCGGCGCCGACAAGGTCAAGCGGCAGCACGATCAGGGCCGGCTCACCGTGCGCGAGCGCATCGACAAACTTGTCGATCCGAAAACCTTTCACGAGATGGGCGCGATTTCAGGTACCGCGGAGTATGACGAGAACAATGAACTAAAGACGCTGACTCCGGCCAACTGTGTGTTCGGCCGGGGCAAGATCGCGGATCGTCCCGTAGTGGTGGTCGGTGACGATTTTACGGTGCGCGGCGGCTCCGCCGACGCATCGATTTCAGCGAAGCCGACCATGGCCGAGCAAATGGCGCACGATTTCCGGATGCCGATTATCCGGGTGATTGAAGGATCGGGCGGCGGCGGTTCGGTGAAGACCATCGAGACCAAGGGTGCTGCCAATCTGCCCGGTGGTATCGGCGGCACCGAATGGTACTGGTACACGACCGCGAACATGGCGCGTGTACCCGTGGTCGGCCTCGGTCTCGGATCGGTTGCGGGGCTTGGCGCGGCGCGCCTCGCGGCCAGCCATTATTCTGTCATGACGAAATCGTCGGCAATGTTCGTCGCAGGCCCGCCGGTGGTCGCGCGTCTCGGGCAGTCGCTCGAAAAGCAGGAGCTTGGTGGCTGGCAGATTCAGACCAAGGCGGGCGGCGTCGATCATGCGGTCGATACGGAAGAGGAAGCGTTCGAGTGCGCGCGAAAATTTCTGTCGTACCTGCCATCGTCGGTGTTCGAACTTCCGCCGACCGTTCCTTGCAACGACGATCCCGAACGGACCGATGAGGCGCTGCTCAATATCGTGCCGCGCAGCCGCAAGCAGATCTACAAGATGCGTCCCATCATCGAGTCGGTGGTCGATAAAGGATCGTTCTTCGAGATGGGTCAGAATTTCGGCCGCTCGATCATAGCAGGTCTGGCGCGTCTGGAAGGCCGCGCCGTCCTGCTGCTGGCAAGCGATCCCTATATCTACGGAGGATCGTGGACTGCCGAAGCGTGCCAGAAGGTGGTGCGCTACGTCGACCTCGCAGAGACCTTCCACCTGCCGGTCGTCTATCTGATGGATTGCCCCGGCTTCATGATCGGACTTGAAGCGGAGAAGGCTGCAACGATCCGGCACGGGGTGCGGGCAATGGCTGCCGTGAATCAAACTACGGTGCCGTGGTGTACCATCATCGTCCGCAATTCATTCGGTGTCGCAGGCGTGGTGCATCAACCGGCGGGCCGGTTTTCGATGCGTTATGCGTGGCCGTCGGCCTATTGGGGCTCGTTGCCGCTCGAGGGCGGCATCGAGGCTGCTTACCGCGCCGACATCGCTGAGGCCGAAGATCCCAAGGCGAAGCTTGCCGAAATTGAGGATCGTCTCAACAAGCTGCGCTCGCCGTTCCGTTCGGCGGAGAAATTCTGGGTCGAGGAGATCATCGATCCGCGCAAGACCCGTTCGCTGCTGTGCGAGTTCGCAAGGCTGGCAGAGCCGTTGCGTACGCCGGGTGTGGCTCAAATGGCGATCAGGCCGTGACTACTTGGCGTCGGCGATAATCATCGCCGCGCCTTTTTCCGCGATCATCGCCGTTGGCGTATTGGTGTTGCCCGATGTGATCGTCGGCATCACTGATGCATCGAC
>CALRLJ020000333.1:0-4471 GCA_943368635.1 Sediminibacterium ginsengisoli
CTTGCGGTCAATCTTGCCGAGACCTGTGACCGGAATCGCATCGACGAAATCGATGGTCTTCGGCGACCACGGCGCGCCGCGCTTGTCCTTCACATGGGCCTGCAGTTCGGCGACGCCGGAATTTGCGCCGGATTTAAGCACGACAAATCCCTTCACCGCCTCGCCCCATTTGTCGTCGGGAATCCCGATCACGGCAGCGGACGCCACGGCGGGATGCGACATCAGCGCATCCTCGACCTCGCGCGGATAGATATTGAAGCCGCCGGAGATGATCATGTCCTTGGTGCGATCGACGATATAGAAGTAACCCTCCGCGTCCTGCACAGCGACATCACCGGTATGCAGCCAGCCTCCGCGTAGCGTTTCGGCATTGGCGTCCGGACGCTTCCAGTAGCCATCCATCACCAGCGGCCCGCGCACGCAGATCTCGCCGGGCTCACCGACAGCGACTTCGCGCATCTCCGCGTCGAACAATTTCACATCCACGCCGGCACTCGCACGCCCGCAGGAACCGAAACGATGTGGCTTGGCCTCGTCGTGATCGATCTTGCGCAGCGTGGTGATGCATTGCGGCGCTTCGGTCTGCCCGTAGAGCTGCACGAACACCTTGCCGAAAATCTTGATGCCTTCCAGCAAGCGATCCGGCGACATCGGTGCCGCGCCATAGACGATCATCTCGAACGACGACATATCGTGGCGCTTGCGCAGGTCTTCATTGTCGATCAACGCGTAGATCAGCGTGGGGACAAGAAAGGTTGAGTTGATTTTTTCCGCCGCGACCACGCTTGCATAGATTTCCGGCTCGAAGCCTTGCACCAGACGCATCAGGCCGCCGCGCATCATCACGGGAAACAGCGATATGCCGGCGGCGTGGCTGATCGGCGTCGCGGCGAGAAAGCGGACGTCCTGCGGCCAGTCCCAATCCGCAAACATCAAAAGCGTTGTCATGACCAGGACACGATGCGGCAGCATCACGCCCTTGGAGCGTCCCGTGGTGCCGCCGGTATAGGCGAGAAAAGCCAACTCATGGCTGGCGCTCTCGTCGACCAATAGCGCGGGCACGGCCTTCGCCACATCGGCGAGAATATCCTGCACGCCGTCCATCGGGCCGAACGACAGCAGATGCTTCAGCTTCGGCGCGCGGGCCTTGATGGCCAGACCGCGCGGGCCGAACTTGGCACCTTCCACGATCAGAAGATCGATTTCGGCGTCATCGACAATAAAGGCATGGTCGTCTTCCGCCGCCATCGGATGCAGCGCCGTGTAACGGATACCCATCACCAGCGCGGCGCAGATCGCAGCCCATGACTCGGCGCGGTTGCTCGCAACCACCGACAACGCATTGCCCTTTTTCAGGCCGAGCGAGCGATATACCGCAATGTAGCACGCCACCTGATCGCCGAACTCCCGGTAGGTCCAGCGCAGGTTACCGTCCGCGATGGCAGGCTGGTCGGCAAATCGCGCAATCGCATTGACGATAAGGTTTCCCATCGTGCCGCCGGAATGAAGGTGAGCCAGATCCGGTGCGTTGATCGCGACGTTCATCAAGTGTCTCCTGCCCAAGCGCATTATGAGCGCATGATCGTTTCGCCAAACCGCTCACACTTTGGCGGATCATGCGCTGGCGGCTCTTGTTTTCGGCGGGCCGCGCGGGGCGCAGATTAGGCAGCCCGTGCCGCCTGTCAAATATGTGTAAATGACATGAATTTCCGGCACTTCTGCCTTTGACGCGCCGCGGCACAAGGGTTATGTGATGCACTTATGACGACATCAGACAATTCCTCAGCCTGGCCGGACCTCAAACCGACCGCGCTCCTCGTGCTTGCCGATGGCACCGTGCTGGAAGGCTTCGGCCTCGGCGCGGAGGGCCAGGCCGTTGGCGAAGTCTGCTTCAACACGGCGATGACCGGTTATGAGGAAATCCTCACCGATCCGTCCTATGCCGGGCAGCTCATCACCTTCACATTTCCCCATGTCGGAAATGTCGGCACCAACGACGAAGACATCGAAACGGTGAACATGGCGGCAACGCCGGGCGCGCGCGGCGTGATTTTGCGCGCGGCCATCACCGATCCGTCGAACTACCGCTCCGTCAAGCACCTCGATGCGTGGCTGAAGGCGCGCGGCATTATCGGCCTGTCCGGCATCGACACGCGGGCGCTGACCGCGCTGATCCGCAGCAAGGGGATGCCCAACGCCGTAATCGCACACGCCAAGGACGGCAAGTTCGATCTGCACGGCCTCAAGCAGGAAGCCCGCGAATGGCCCGGCCTCGAAGGCATGGACCTCGTGCCGATGGTGACCAGCGCCCAGCGTTTCGACTGGGACGAAACCCCATGGGAATGGGAAAAGGGTTTCGGCAAACAGGACAAGCCGGAGTTCAACGTCGTCGCCGTCGACTACGGCATCAAGCGCAACATCCTCCGCCTGCTCGCGGGAGAAGGCTGCAAGGTCACCGTCGTCACAGCAACAACATCGGCGGAAGATATTCTGGCGATGAAGCCGGACGGCGTGTTCCTGTCCAACGGTCCCGGCGATCCTGCTGAAACCGGCAAATACGCCGTGCCTGTGATCAAGAAGGTGATCGCGTCAGGCACACCGACCTTCGGAATTTGCCTCGGCCACCAAATGCTCGGCCTCGCCGTCGGCGGCAAGACCGTGAAGATGCATCAAGGCCATCACGGCGCAAATCATCCGGTGAAGGATCTCACCACCGGCAAGGTCGAGATCACCTCGATGAATCACGGCTTCGCGGTGGATAAGGCCACGCTGCCTAAGAATGTCACGCAGACGCATATCTCGCTGTTCGACGACTCGAACTGCGGCATCGCGCTGGAAGACAAGCCGGTATTCTCGGTGCAGTACCATCCGGAAGCCTCGCCCGGCCCGCGCGACTCGCACTATCTGTTCAAGCGCTTCGCGGACCTGATGCGCGAGAAGAAGCGGGCGTGATCCTGCACGTCATTACCGGGCCCGATCCGGCAATCCATCTTTTTGAAAAGTGATGGGCCCGGATCAAGTCCGGGCATGACAATCCATTTTTTACGACCCCGCCGCGCTCAACTCAGCCCAGTCGAACTCTTCTTCCAGCCGGTGAAACGCGTCGTCGCCGATCTCGCCTGACTGACGCATCTCGAACAACTTCTGCCGCGCGGCGCGGATCGCATCACGGCGCACCGGATCGGCGGGAAGTTCGCTCGACGTCAGCCCGTGAGGATTGTTTTCGGCCTGCGTCAGCACCTGCTGATACTCCAGCCGCAACATTTCGGCCTCGGGGGATTTGTTGCCGTCGATGGCTTCGAGTGCTGCATGGAATGCCGCGCGCCGCGCCCATCCGACCTCGTGTCCCACCGGATCGCCGTCATCCAGCGCGAGCCACGCAATCAGCGGCCGCAACGTCAGCCCCTGAATCACCAGCGTGCCGAGCACCACGCCGAACGCCGTCAGCAGGATCAGGTCGCGATAGGGAAACCCTTCCGGCAACGCGAAGGCTGCCGCCAGCGTGACGATGCCGCGCATCCCGCACCATGACACCAGAAGTCCGCCCTTCGTCGTCGGCGGGCTGATTTTCGCGCGGCGCGGCTTGAGTCCGAAACGAGACAGGAGCAGCCGCCACACGGCGTTGTTGGTCATGACCCATGCGACGCGGGTCAGGATCACGGTCGCGAGTACGGCGCCCGCAGCGATGGAATATTGCCAGCGCACCGAGTCATCCAGCCCGGCCCAGATCGGCCGCAGCTGCGTGCCGATCAGCACGAAGGCCATCACGTTGAGCAGGTAAACGATGGTCTCCCACACGGCATAGGACGGCACGCGCAGCCGTGCGGGCGTGTAGGCCGGGACATTGCGGGCGAGCGTGACGGCGTAGACAACGATGGTGAGAATCCCGGACAGGCCGAGTTTCTCGGCGGCAATCCACACGGTGAAGGTGCCGGCGAATTGCATGATGATCGATGTCGGCACGTCCCTGATGCGTGCCGTGACCAGCATCGAGAGCCGCGCGAGGACATATCCCGCGACAAGACTGCCGATGATCGCGCCCGCCAGCGCCGGCGCGACGTGGCTCACGCTCAGCGATGACGCCAGTGCCGCACTCACCGCGACGCGATAGATCAGCAGGGCGCTGGCATCGTTGAGCAGGCTTTCGCCTTCGAGAATTTTGAGCACGCGATAAGGCAGCTTGACGGTGCGCAGGATCGCGGTCGCCGCCGCGGCATCCGGCGGTGCAACGATGGCGCCGAGCGCAATCGCAGCCGACCATGGCATCGCCGGGATCAGCCAGTGCGCAACGAAAGCGACGGAAGCCGTCGTAAGCCCAACCGCCACCAGCACCAGCGTCGCCACCGGCACCCAGTTGTCGCGCAGGTCGCGCATCGATGTATCGAAGGCTGCGTCGAGCAGCACCGGAGCGACGAACAGCTCCAGCGCCAGTTCGGGATCGAGCGTCCAGTTCGGTGCATTGGGCAGAAAC
>CALRLJ020000334.1:0-4466 GCA_943368635.1 Sediminibacterium ginsengisoli
CCGCATCACAAACCCGAAGATTTTAACCGTCCCATTTTTGAAATTGCCCGTTTGCGCGCAATGAGAAGACGGGTCCGTACCGATCTGCCACATAGCCCACACATCAAAAAGCCCCGCACACAGGCGGGGCTTGGCGTCGATCTTCATGACGTAAGAATTACTGCTCTCGTATTTCAGCGCTTCTTTTCATCACGTAGAAATTTCACTTTGCCGATGCGGCATCGCGCACGGGCGTACTTACGCCTGACGCTCGGGCGTCGTCAGCGTCAGGCCTTCGAGATCGTCGGTGACCTTGATCTGGCATGACAGCCGCGAATTCGGCCGCACGTCGTATCCGAAATCGAGCATGTCTTCTTCCATCGGCGTCGGCGAGCCGACTTTTTCGCGCCAGGCTTCATCGACATACACATGACACGTCGCGCAAGCACATGCGCCGCCGCACTCTGCCTCGATGCCTGGAATGGCGTTACGAATCGCCGCTTCCATGACGGTTGCGCCAGCCTCCACGTCCACGGAACGGGTTGTACCTGTGTGATCGGTGAAGTTGATCTTGACCATGATTGTCGTGCTGCCCGGATAATTCAGATTGAGCAGTCCTATAACGGGTCAATTCGCCGGATGCCAGCACCGACGGGGATAAAAGCGGTGCAGGAACGGGCTCTCAGGACCGGCTCGACATTCGTCTGATCGTTGCCTGAGCCTCTTCGACAGCGTTCTGAAGCAGCACAATCGCAGCCGGAACGTCGCCGCTGTTCTTCATCGCCGCTTCGAGGCCGAGCGCCGCTTCCGCGACCCGGAATGCACCGATGGCCCGTGCGGACCCCTTCAGCGTATGCGCCAGTGCGGCAGCATCAGGCGGGATGGCTTTGAGACGGGTGACAAGCTCTCCGCTTTGGGCTGAGAAAAGTGCCAGAACTTCGGCCTCAAGGGCTGCCTCGCCAAGCGTCATGCGCCCAAGGTGCTGGACATCGATGGCGGAGTCTTCCGGAACGAGCGGTGGCGACGGCATCCAGTTTAACCGCTCCAAATTGAGTGACATGATCCATCCGAGATTGCTGACGGCACCGGGCCGATCCGGCCGGAAACACCCCCAAGCAATCACACCAATGGTTAACGAAATGTATCGCGCATTCGCCGCGATTTAGCCATGTTTTCGCCACCCCACCGCCTAGAAATACCAATGTGCTTTTGAAAACCGTTGATTTCTGAAAGTGTTAACCCTCGCCGCGTTAACGATGATTAAAAATCTATTAACTCCTGCCATTTCATTCGACCGACCGAGCCAATAGGATGTTTGTGGAAGTGCGGGACAACCGGCGGGACAAATCGGCGACGTAACTTCGTTTCGGCCGACGGTATCGGGGCAACATTCGAGGGCGCGCGGCTTCTGCCGGTAGTCCATTTGCGAATGCGTAAAAATAAAGGCGTGCGGGACACATGGCAAAGAATCCGAAGGTCAAGGATCCAACCGAAGTTGCTCTCTCGGCAATCCAGGAAGCTCTGAACATCAGCGACCTGCCTGAGTCCGGCAGCGGCCGGGACAATCACTTGCGCAACGAACCGTCGCTCGGCGCCGCCAGCCGCGGCTCCGACCTACGCCAGCCCCCCGAGGATTTCGGCGCGCCGGGCTTCGATCGCCTCCCCGCGAACGACGACCGCGAAACCATCGGCGCGATCCTGCAGACCATCCAGAAGGGCCGCCCCCGCCGCAACGCCTACACCATTGCAACCCTGTTCTCCGGCCTTTGGATCGCAGGCGTCGGATTCCTGGCCTTCGCATTCCTGCCTGCCCTCGAAGCCGTCATCGGTCAGGGCAGCAGCGGCATTCTCGGACTGGTCGGCTTGCTTGCCGTCATCGTTGCACCTCTCATCCTGTTCTATGCCCTCGCAAGCATCGCCTGGCGCAGCCAGGAGATGAGCATGATCGCGCAGTCGATGGCGCAGATGGCCGTGCGCTTCTCCGAACCTGAACATGTCGCCAACGGTGCAATCGTGACGGTGGGTCAGGCGATCCGCCGCGAAGTCGCGGCGATGGGCGACGGCGTCGAGCGCGCGATCGCGCGGGCCGGCGAACTTGAAGCACTCGTTGCCAACGAAGTCTCGTCGCTTGAGCGCGCCTACAGCGACAACGAAGTACGTATCCGCGCCCTGCTCCAGGACATCGCCGTTCAGCGCGACAATCTCGTCGGTCAGGCCGAACAGGTCCGCAATGCCATTTCCGGCGTGCAGATCGATCTGCGTCAGGACATTGCGCTGATCAGCGACGCTATCGCATCGCGCGTCGATGAAGTGGCCAGCAGCATCACCGGCGCGCTCGAAGAGCGCAGCGAACACATCACCCGCGCGCTCTCCAGCGCCGGCGACAACATGATCATCGCGCTCGGCGAGCGCGGCGGCGACCTGCTCGACCGCCTCGAGGAAGCCAGCACCCAGACTGCAGCCGCCGTGCTAGACGCCAGCGAGAAGCTGACCGCCAGCCTTAATTTCAAGACCGGCCACGTCCACGAGGAATTCGCGGATCTCGCCGACCGCGTTCACGACGTGCTGAACGAGCGCCTCGACAAGATGACGGGCGAATTCGAGCAGCGCTCGACCGGCATCGTCGATGGCATCTCCACGCGATCCGAGGAGATCGTCCGAAGCGTTGCCGACCGCACCGAGCGTATCTTCGATTCCATGAAGAGCTCGAGCGAATCCCTGCTGTCGGAACTCGATGTGCGCGGCGCCACTCTCGCCGAGCAGATCGACGAAGCCGGCAACCGGCTCGCCGATCGCGTGCTGACCAGCGGCGACAAGGCTGGCGAAGCGCTCGATGTCACCATCAGCACGCTGGTCGAGAAGGTCGTGAGCCAGACCGAAAGCGCACATGAGACACTGAGCAACCAGATTGGCGTGTTCGACGGCCTCGTCAAGGAACAGGGCACGGAACTGGCGGAACGCTTCGCACGTGACAGCGGCACGCTGGGCGCGCTCATTACCCGCCACATCGCCGAATTCGACCGCACCGTAAAGACCTACGGCGGCGAGATCGTCGAGCGCATGGGTGAACATACCCAAGGCCTCGCCGACAATCTCAAGACCTATGTCGACACCTTCGACGGCCGCGTCACCGCGCATGGCGACCAGCTTCACTCCAAGCTCGACCAGAGCCTCACCGGCTTCAAGGCTGCCGTGGAAACGCGCATCGACAACCTCGACTCGTCACTGCATCGCACGGTCAACGCGCTCGACGAGACAGTCACGAGCCGCACCAAGGCCCTTGAGGACTCCTTCGACGCCCGCGCCACAACCTTCGGCGACACCGTCAGCAGCCGCGCTGCCTCCTTCACTTCGGTGATGGATTCGCGCACCAGCGCCTTCACCGATGCAATCGATGGCCGCGCCGTGGCCTTCACCGAGAGGCTCGACACCCACACCGACGCGCTCGCCAGGACGTTCGATACCCGTGCGGCCGAATTCACCGAAACGGTTGGCAATCAGACCGCCGCCTTCAAGGAAACCATCGACCATCGCACGACCGCGTTCACCGACACGCTCGACGGCCGCACCACGGCCTTCGCCGATCTGATCGACGCACGCACCGCAGCCGTCACCGAGCGGATCAACAGCGGAGCGGAAGCGTTCGCCACTGTCGTGGACGCGCGCACCGCCGCTATCACGGATGCTTTCGATACCCGTACTGCAACCTTCGCCGACGTGGTCGATACCCGCACCGCAGCCGTCGTGCAGACGTTCGACAGCCGTGCTGCCGCCTTCGTGGCCGTTGTCGAGAACCGCTCCGCGTCGATCGCCGATGCGATGGAAGCCCGCGGCTCGCAGGTGATGAGCCTGATGACCAGCGGCGTCGATGACATGGCCAGCGCCATGTCATCCCGCGTCAAGGACATCCAGAACAACCTGGAGTTCAACGTCAGTTCCCTCGCGTCGGACATCAGCGCACGCGTTTCGCAGTTCGAAAACCTGCTCGACACCCGCGTTGAAGCCGCCGCCAACCGCGTCACCACCAGCGGCCAGCATGCTGCCGAAGCCATCGGCTCCCGCTCGGACGAATTGTCGCTGACGATCAAGTCACGCGTCGAGGAAGCCGAACGCATGCTGACCGGACTGATGGCCGACACCACCGCGACCGTTCAGGGAGGCGCCCGCGCCGCCCAGCAGTCGCTGTTGACGCTCTCCAGCGATGTCGGCAACCAGCTCAAGTCCGTCTCAAGCGAAGTCAGCGCCGAATTGAAAACCGTCTCCACCGAGGTCGGTTCGCAGTTGCGCAGCATCACCGGCGACGTCGGCACCCAGCTCCGGGATATTTCCGGCGAGGTCGGCACCCACCTTCGCGGCGTTTCCAGCGATGTCGGCACCAACCTGAAAGCGGTGTCCGGCGATGTCGAGCGCAGCATCCAGATGGCGGCCCGCGAAGCCGAGAACACCCTCACCGTCGCATCAACCGGCGCGACCGCGCAGATCAAGTC
>CALRLJ020000335.1:0-4439 GCA_943368635.1 Sediminibacterium ginsengisoli
CCTCTTATGGGATAGGCTTTCAGAGCCATCGTACAACGCATGAAAAAATTCCTGTCCGCGAAAGTCGATCAGCGGCGCCGCTTGTTACATCGCTCTCGGACGTCGTGCAGGAAGCCATTCGATATTTCAGATCGGCGGCCGATTTCATCGTTGTCTTGACATGGCCCCGTGGATGACCTGCGGCGTGAATAAATCTCCAAGCTTTCGGAGCACGCACGGTTACGTCCGAAGACTTAATGATGCGCGCAAAACTCAGTTGCCT
Source organism: Sediminibacterium ginsengisoli (assembly GCA_943368635.1). Taxonomy (GTDB): domain Bacteria; phylum Pseudomonadota; class Alphaproteobacteria; order Rhizobiales; family Xanthobacteraceae; genus Afipia. Next base: position 263 of record CALRLJ020000335.1, read on the forward strand.
GAAAATCAAAGCGCGTAACCGTGCCGATATGAGAGGTGTCATCCAACCTTCAAAATAAGAGGTCAAAAACACTCCGAACTATAAAAGGGGTGAAAGATGAGTGATGTAACATTGAATTCCGGACTCGCGGATGGCCAGACAATTGAGCCGGCCTCAAGGCCCAATCTCGACAAGGGCTTCAATCCTCTGACAATGATACTATTTTTTGGCATCCTCGCCGCGGGAGCCATATTCGTTGCCTATAGCATTTATGTTGACATTGAAGCGACCGGCACCAAGGTCACGACCTATCTGCCCTATCTGTTGCTGTTCGTCGCGCTCCTGATTGCGCTTGGCTTCGAATTCGTCAACGGCTTCCACGATACGGCAAATGCGGTCGCGACCGTCATCTATACCCACTCACTTCCGGCGGAGTTCGCCGTGATGTGGTCGGGCTTCTTTAATTTCCTCGGCGTGTTGTTATCGAGCGGCGCGGTCGCGTTCGGCATCGTTTCGCTGTTGCCGGTCGAACTCATCCTTCAGGTCGGAAGCAGCGCCGGCTTTGCGATGGTGTTTGCACTGCTGATCGCAGCAATCGTCTGGAATCTCGGCACCTGGTATTTTGGACTTCCCGCGTCCAGCTCGCATACGCTGATCGGATCGATCATTGGCGTCGGCATCGCCAACGCCGTGATGCGCGGGCGTGACGGCACTTCTGGCGTCGATTGGGGCAAAGCCACCGAAATCGGCTACGCGCTGTTGCTGTCGCCGCTGTTCGGATTCTGCATGGCCGCAGTCTTGCTGCTGGTCATCAAGTTCGTCGTGCGTAATCCGGCGCTCTACGCTGCCCCTGAAGGAAACAAGGCACCTCCGTTGTGGATCCGCGCGATCCTGATCCTGACCTGCACGGGTGTGAGCTTCGCTCATGGATCGAACGACGGCCAGAAAGGCATGGGCCTCATCATGCTGATCCTGATCGGCACAGTGCCGACTGCCTACGCCCTGAACCGCGCCTTGCCGGAATCGCAGGTCGTAAAATTCCAGCAAACCTCGGAATCTGCATCCAAGGTCATTGCCGGGAAAGGCGCAGGCCACAGCATCATCGGCGACCCGCGTCCAGCCGTGACGCAATATGTATCGCTGCACAAAATCAACGAAGGCACCTACCCTGCACTGGCCATTCTCGTGAAGGATGTCGGCGACCAGGTACAGAAGTACGGCACGCTAAACAAGGTGCCGGCGGAATCGGTAGGTAACACGCGTAACGACATGTACCTGACTTCGGAAGCCATCCGCTTTTTGATGAAGGACAAGGAAAACGATCTCAGCAAGGAAGACGTTGCCACTCTTACCGCCTATAAAGGCTCGCTCGACAGCGCCACGAAATTCATCCCGACCTGGGTGAAGATCGCCGTCGCCATTGCGCTCGGCCTTGGCACCATGATCGGTTGGAAGCGCATCGTCATCACGGTCGGTGAGAAGATCGGCAAGACGCATCTGACTTACGTGCAAGGTGCATCGGCTGAACTTGTCGCCGCAGCGACGATCGGTGCAGCCGACGTGTTCGGTCTTCCGGTTTCGACCACCCACGTGCTCTCGTCCGGCGTCGCCGGAACGATGGCAGCCAACGGGTCAGGCCTGCAGATGGCGACCATCCGCAACCTGCTGATGGCCTGGGTACTGACGCTGCCGGCAGCGATCTGCCTGTCCGCGGGCCTGTATGTGTTGTTCTCGCATCTGTTCTGATTGAACTCAGGCGGCCGCCTACGGGCGGCGGCCTTTCAATCCTGCGAATGAACGGCCAAAAGGAACAGCCCGCACCTTTGGTGCGGGCTGTTCGGCATTTGGAACCTACTGCTTAAAGGATACCCGCGATCAGCGATTCAGTAGTCCTTCTCGCGATGCACGTCGTGAACCAGGATGCCCATGCCCGCTTCCGGCATCGCAAGCCATTCACGCCGCTTCAACGTCCGGCGAGTGTCTTCCAGACCGCTCAACCAATGCTCGCGCATTGAGGTTGCTGAGAATTCGTGATCCTTGGAATCGCCCTCATACGCTTTCTGCTGATAAATCATCTGCAGAATGGTGATCTCCGGAAGATCGGCAAAACGATCGCGCAACCCGCGCTCGTGATCGCTCAATTTGTCATCGGGCACCTTCAGCAACGCTTTGTAGAAGTCGGTCTTCAGGTTGTTCATGCGCTTGTAGACATCCGTGTTGTAGCGGGTGCGCGACGAATACATGATGTCCTTGTGCCGGGCCATGACCTCCTGAATATCGCGCGGCAAAACGCCGCGTGCATTGAACAGATCGACCTGAAACACCAGCGAGTTCATTTTGTCTTCCTGGTCGAGAAGATGCTGCAATGGCGTATTTGATACGATGCCGCCGTCCCAGAAGTGATCGGTACCGATCTTCACCATGGGCAACGCAGGCGGCAGCGCGCCGCTCGCCATCACATGCTCCGGCTCGATGATTTCCTTCTTGTTATCGAAGTACAGAAAGTTGCCGGTGAGAACATTCACCGCACCGACGGCGAAATGCATCTTGCGGGCGTTGATCAGGTCGAAATCGACCAGTTCCAGCAGCGTTTCACGCAGGGGCGCAGTGTCATAGTAGCTCGTTGCCGTTCTGGCTCCGGCCGGACTGAGCCATGGATTGACGTCGTGCGGCTTGAAGAAACCTGGCTGCCCCATCGTGGTGGTCAGAAACGAACTCGTCAGGTTTCGGGCTTTTCGGTAGATGTCGCCGTCGGGCGTGTAGTGCCAGACCTTACGGCTTGTAATGCGATCCCAGAAGGTCTGGAGCCGTTCGAGACGCCACTCCGGCGGGTTGCCTGCGATAATGGCTGAATTGATCGCACCAATCGATACGCCGCAGACCCAGTCCGGCTCCATGCCTTCTTCGTGCAGGGCCTGATAGACCCCCGCCTGATAGGCGCCGAGCGCACCACCGCCCTGAAGAACCAGCGCCACACGGTCACATCGATCGGGCCTCCAGTTACGAGATGCAAGGGTTTCGGATTCCGGTGTTCGCGCGTCCATGGCTCTGCCTCGCTAATTTCTGCATCGAAGTTCGGTGCGCAGAGTTCAGACGGGCAATGACGCTGTCGTGACATCGAGGCCGCTTTGTTGCTGAATTAGCTTCGAGGTTAGCTCATCTCGCCGAAGCTGGCGCTATGTCACCGGGCTGACGGATTCCCCTCACATGCCTGTCAAGGATCGCCGTTAGCAATTGCGCATTGCAGTTCTTAGCGCTCCTTCACCGTGCTGCGGGTTACGGAGACAGCGTGAATCCCGGCAGTCAGATTGGACGATCAGCATGCTGTCCGGAAAATCCGCCATCGTTACTGGATCAACCAGCGGTATCGGACTTGGCATTGCCCGCGGCCTTGCCGCCAGCGGAGCGAATATCATGCTCAACGGATTCGGTGACCCCACGGAGATCGAAACCATTCGCCAGAACATTGCAGGCGAACACAACATCAAGGTGCTGTTCAGCCCTGCCAACATGACCGTCCCTCAAGAAATTGAGAAGATGATGACGTTGGCCGAAGAGGAATTCGGCAGCGTCGATATCGTCGTCAACAATGCCGGAATCCAGCACGTCGCGCCGATCGAGGAGTTTCCCGTCGAAAAATGGAACTCCATTCTGGCGATCAATCTCTCCAGCGCGTTTCACACCATGCGCCTCGCGGTGCCTGCGATGAAAAAACAATCATGGGGCCGCATCGTCAATATCGCCTCAGCGCATGCCCTGGTGTCTTCCCCATTTAAGTCGGCTTACGTCTCCGCAAAGCACGGCATTGCAGGCCTCACCAAGACAGTCGCGCTTGAGGTTGCAGAACACGGCATCACCGTCAATGCGGTCTGCCCCGGTTATGTCATGACACCTCTGGTCGAAAAGCAGATCCCCGAGCAGGCGAAGGCACGCGGCATTACCGAGCAACAGGTGATTGCCGACGTGTTGCTGGCGGCCCAACCCACCAAGCGTTTCGTCACCGTGGAAGAGTTGTCAGCGCTGGTCACTTTCCTCTGCACAGATAATGCCAGATCCATCACCGGCACGACGCTGCCCGTTGACGGCGGTTGGACCGCGCACTGAAAAGGAATGCTTCCATGCGCAGAGCAGACATTCTCAAACTGCCTTCGATGCCCGCCGCCGGCCCGAGCTATCCGGCAGGTCTATACCGTTTTGT
>CALRLJ020000336.1:0-4437 GCA_943368635.1 Sediminibacterium ginsengisoli
CCGCTGGTGCTGGCGGCAGCGCAACTCGGCGGCGTGTCGGAAATCTATCGCGTCGGCGGCGCGCAAGCCGTCGCTGCGCTGGCTTATGGCACCGCGACCATCAAACCGGTGGCGAAGATTGTCGGTCCGGGTAATGCCTATGTGGCCGCGGCCAAGCGGTTGGTGTTCGGCAAAGTGGGAATCGACATGATCGCCGGACCATCCGAAGTGCTGGTGATCGCGGATCGCAGTGCCAATCCGGACTGGATCGCGGCCGATCTGCTGGCGCAGGCCGAGCACGACGTCAACGCGCAGTCGATCCTGATCACCGATGACGAAACACTCGGCAACGATGTCGCGCGCGCGGTCGAAGCGCAATTGACCACGCTGCCGCGTGCGGAGATCGCACGTACGTCGTGGAACGATTTCGGCGCGATCATCACCGTCAAGTCGCTCGATGAATCGGTTGCACTTGCCGATGCGATCGCTGCCGAGCATCTGGAAATCATCACTGCCGATCCGGAAGGCTTGAGCGCGCGCATCCGCAATGCCGGCGCGATTTTCTTAGGCGCGCATACGCCGGAAGCGATCGGCGATTATGTCGGCGGCTCGAACCATGTGTTGCCGACCGCGCGTTCGGCGCGTTTTTCGTCCGGCCTCGGCGTGCTCGATTTCATGAAGCGCACATCGATCCTGAAATGCGGGCCGGATCAACTCCGCGCGCTGGGGCCAGCGGCGATGACGCTCGGCAAGGCGGAAGGGCTCGATGCCCATGCGCGCTCGGTCGGGTTGCGGCTTAATCTCACATGAGCAAGCCCCCGCCAGATGAGGATGCCAATAACCGCGTCGTCGCGGTGACGCTCGATGAGGAATCGATCGGGCGATCGGGGCCGGACATCGAGCATGAGCGCGCCATCGCGATCTATGATCTCGTCGAGAAAAATCTGTTCGTGCCGGAGGGCGCGCATCCCGGACCGTTCACGCTGCATATCGGTATCACCGGCAATCGCCTGATGTTCGACATCAAGCGCGAGGACGGCACGCCTTGCGTGGTGCATCTTCTGTCGCTGACCCCGTTCCGCCGGATTGTGAAGGACTACTTCATGATCTGCGACAGCTATTATCAGGCGATCCGCACCGCGACGCCGGACAAGATCGAGGCCATCGATATGGGCCGCCGCGGCGTTCACGACGAAGGTTCGCGCACTTTGATGGAGCGGCTTGAAGGCAAGGTGCGCGTCGACTTCGAGACCGCCCGGCGGCTGTTCACGCTGATTTCGGTGTTGCACTGGAAGGGTGAGGGCAGCACATGATCCCGCCCCGAAGGGCCGCGTTAGCGCAAAATGGGAACCGGTTTTCGGCTCGGGTCATGCACAAAACAATGCGCATGATTCCCGTAAGCCTGACGGTTCTCGTCTACGTGCGAGCCTGACGGATGGCGCGTTCTCCGCAGGCCGTTCTCTTCGTGTGCGGGCAGAACAGTGTCCGCTCGCCGACGGCTGCGGCGCTGTTGCGTCATCTGGTGCCGCGCGGGCTGTATGTGCAATCGGCGGGCGTCAGCAAGGCTACCCTCGATCCGTTCGCCGTCGCGGTGATGAAGGAAATCGGCCTCGATATTTCCAGCCACAAGCCGTGGACCATCGCGGATCTGGAAGACTGGGAAGGCCTGAATTTCGATCTGATCGTCACGCTGTCGCCGGAAGCGCATCACAAGGCGCTACAACTGACGGCGACGTCGGCGACCGAAGTTGAATACTGGCCGACGCCTGATCCGGTTGGGGTCGAGGGCCGCCGTGAACTTCAACTCGATGCCTACCGGCACGTCCGTGACAGCCTGCAACAACGTATCCGTGAGCGTTTTGCGCCCGCCAAAGCGGGGAACGAGTAGAATTGGCGCAGCCGCGCTGTTGTCGTATCGATGCCCTTCGGATAGTTTCCGCGCCCATTGACCCCCAAGCGAAATTGACAAATCCCGCATGCTAGGCCGTCCCAAATTCGTTCTCGCCTCCGGCTCGCCACGGCGACTCAGCCTGCTCAATCAGGCCGGGATCGAGCCCGACGCGCTGCGTCCCGCCGATGTCGACGAGACGCCGAAGCGTGGCGAGCTGCCACGGGCCTGTGCCAACCGGCTTGCGCGCGCCAAGGCCGACGCCGCGCTCAAGTCGGTGCAGCTCGATGACGAATTGCGCGGCTCCTACATTCTTGCCGCCGACACGCTGGTCGCGGTCGGCCGCCGTATTTTGCCCAAGGCGGAACTGGTGGACGAGGCCTCGCAGTGCCTGCGCCTGCTATCGGGCCGCAACCATCGCGTCTATACCGCGATCTGCCTGGTGACCCCGAAGGAGACCTTCCGTCAGCGGCTGGTGGAAACACGGGTGCGGTTCAAGCGCCTGACCGAGGACGACATTCAGGCTTATATCGGCTCCGGCGAATGGCGCGGCAAAGCCGGCGGCTATGCCGTGCAAGGCATCGCGGGCTCGTTCGTGGTGAAGATGGTCGGCTCCTATTCCAACGTGGTCGGGCTGCCGCTCTATGAGTCGACAACGCTGCTCGGCGGCGAAGGTTTTCCGGTCCGCTTCGGCTGGTTGAATGCCAGCTGAACTTGCGAAACCGGCGCGTTCGGCGCGCCCTTGCCCGATCTGCGGCAAGCCGCCGGTCGAAGCCTCCAAGCCGTTTTGTTCGGAGCGCTGCCGCGATGTCGACCTGAATCGCTGGCTGTCGGGTTCCTACGCCATTCCGGCGCGGGAGAGCGACGACGAGGATGAGGCGGACGAGCCGAAATAGGCCTTTTGGCGTTTGCCGGCCGCGCTGGAAGCCCTTGAATTCGGGGCAATTTCGGTAACCCGCCGAGGGCAGCAAAGGCTTGCGGGAAATTCCGCCGATGGCTGGACAGCGCCGCCCGGCCTCACTATAAACCGGCGCTCTCCCCGGACAGCGTTCGGGAGATGCCCAGGTAGCTCAGTTGGTAGAGCATGCGACTGAAAATCGCAGTGTCGGTGGTTCGATCCCGCCCCTGGGCACCATTCCTTCTCCCCCACAATCCGTCGGTGCTCAACATCGGAGCGCGATGACGGCGACATCATCGCGCTCCGACGTAAGATTACGCCATGCTCAGTTCGTGGCGACCGACCACCATCCAATGCACTTCATCCGGACCGTCGGCGAAGCGCAGGTGCCGCACGTCGGCGTACATGTCGGCGAGCGGCGTCCATTCGGAAATGCCGGTCGCGCCGTGTATCTGGATCGCCTGATCGATGATCTTGCAGGTGCGCTCGGGCACCATGGCCTTGACCATGCTGACCCAGACGCGGGCTTCCTTGTTGCCCAGCACGTCCATGGCCTTGGCGGCCTTTAGCACCATCAGCCGCATCGCCTCGATCTCACAGCGCGCTTGCGCGATGATCTGGAGGTTGCCGCCGAGATGGGCGATCTGCTTGCCGAAAGCTTCCCGCGTCAGACCGCGCGCCACCATCAGGTCGAGCGCCTTCTCGGCTTTGCCGATCGTGCGCATGCAGTGATGGATGCGGCCCGGTCCGAGCCGGACCTGTGAGATCTCGAAGCCGCGGCCTTCGCCGAGCAGCATGTTTTCCTTCGGAACGCGGACATTGTTGAAGCGCATATGCATGTGCCCGCGCGGCGCATGGTCGGCACCGAACACATGCATCGGGCCGATGACTTCGACGCCGGGCGTATCGACGGGCACCAAAATCTGGGACTGCTGCTTGCCGCGTGGCGCGTCTGGATTGGTCTGCACCATGACGATCATGATCTTGCAGCGGGGATCGCCGAGACCCGAGATGTAATACTTCTCGCCGTTGATGACCCATTCGTCGCCGACGAGCTTTGCCGTGGTCGCGATATTCTTGGCATCCGATGACGCAACATTCGGTTCGGTCATGGCGTAGGCCGAACGGATTTCGCCGTTCATCAGCGGCTTCAGCCATTTTTCCTTCTGCTCTTTGGTGCCGACGCGCTCCAGCACTTCCATGTTGCCGGTGTCTGGCGCCGAGCAGTTCATGGTCTCGGAAGCCAGCGGATTTTTCGCGAGCTCGACCGCGATATAGGCGTAATCGAGATTCTTGAGGCCCTGACCCGTCTCATCATCCGGCAGGAAGAAGTTCCACAGGCCTTCCTCCTTGGCTTTTGCCTTGGCTTTTCCCAGCACATCGAGCTGGCCTTGCGTGAAGCTCCAGCGATCTTTTTTGCCTTCGCCGTGCCGGGTGTATTCGACCAGCATGGGATCGACGGTGTCGCGGATGAATTTCTTGACGTGCTCGAACAGCGGACGAACCTGATCCGACATGCGCAGATCGTTGAGTTCATCGCCCGGATTGAGTCCGTAGCTGGTCGCGCGTGGCACGTAAGCATGGTGTTTCATACTAAGTTTCTCCCGTGAATGTTTCCTCGATCAAACTCATAAAGCACGAACGCTCGTCTTGGTAGGGACGAGCAGAGTTG
>CALRLJ020000337.1:0-4431 GCA_943368635.1 Sediminibacterium ginsengisoli
ACGGCCTGCGCGACCTTGTAGTCGAACAAATAGCCCTCCAGCGCCTTCTCGACCGCGCCCTGCCGACCGGATTGCGCGGCAGGCAGCGTTACGGTTACGTCGATGCCGCGCTTACCGCCGGCTGCGACATCAATCTTTGCTCCGTCCGATCCGGCGACATCCGCCACGACCTGCGCCACGAGCCGCTGCACGGCGTCCGTGCGCAACTGAGGCTTGAAAATCTTGCCGACGCTGGTCACCGGAATGGCGTCGATGACGATGATCTGCTTCGGCCATGCGGGGCGCTCCGCAATCAGCGGTTCGGCGAAAGCTTTCAGTTCGTCGGCGGTCGCCTGCGCCCCCGGCTTGAGCGCCACGTAACAGACTGGCAATTCGCCGGCATACTTGTCCGGCTGACCGACGGCGGCGGCAAGGGCGACCGCGGGATGGGATTGCAGCGCATCCTCGATCAGAACGGGATCGATGTTGTGACCGCTGCGGATGATCAAATCTTTCGAGCGCCCCGCAATGAACAGCCGCCCCTGCTCGTCGGTGTAGGCCAGATCTCCGCTGTCGAGGTAACCGTCGCGCAGCGCGTCGCTGTTCTGGCTCTTGTCCTTATAGCCCGGCGTGACGTTCGGGCCGGACACGGTCATGACACCGACCTCGTGCGGCGCACAGGCCTCGCTGAGCGAACCGTCAGCGGCAAGTTTGCGAACCACGACCTGCGTGTACGGCAATCGTATGCCGACCGAGCCCAGCACAGGGTCCGCAGGCGCGGGATCGATCGACACCAGCCCGCCGGTCTCGGTCATGCCGAGAATTTCGTGGATCTTGGTCCCGGTCATCTTCTGGTATTGCAACGCGACCGCACGCGGCAGCAACGACGCACCCGAGATGCTGTAGCGCGCCGACGAGATATCGGCGTCGACCGGCACGTTGAGCAACGCAGCCAACGCCGTCGGCACGCCGCCGATCACCGTGGCGCGGTAGCGCTCAACGATCTTCCAGAAATTCTTGATGATAACCGGGTTACGCATCCCCGCAGGCGACAACACAAGGATATTGGCGCCCGCGATAAAGAACGACAGTCCGCAGGAAATCGTCGCCGCGACATGAAACAGCGGCAGGCCGTTGGTGATGACATCCGTCTCACCCAAATCTTGCAGCACCGTTCCACCGAATGCCGCCGCGACCTGCATCCGGTGCGTATGTGTCACGAGCTTTGGTGAGCCGGTAGTGCCGCCGGTGTGGAAGTAAGCGGCCACGTCATCGCCACCCCGCGCCTTGCCGAACGTCAGCCCGCTGCCATCCTGTGCTTTCAGGCCTAGGCCGAAGCCGAAGACACCTTCGGGCAACGGCGCATCCGATAGCGACACTTGCACCAGCCTGACGTCCGGCAGCAGCTTCCCGACCTCAACCGCCTTCTGCCAGATGTCGAGTTGCGGATGCGGCCCGAGCGCGACGAGAATCTTTGCGCCCGAGGCGCGGACGAGATCGGCAATGTTCTGCGCCTGCAACAGAAAATTGATCGGCACAGCATAACCCTGTGCCTCCGCGCCCCAGAGCGTGAAGTGGGTCTCGACCAAACTTGGGAGGATGTAGGCGACGCCAGCACCTGAGCCGCCAAGACTAGCGAAGAAATTCGCCGCGCGGGTGATGCCATCGAGCATCTGCCGATACGTGACAAGACGCGGCGTCTCGTCATTGGCGCCGGTCATCAGCATGGTCAGCGCGGTACGGTCAGGATGACGAGCGGCGCTTTTCGCAAAAATGTCGTAGACGCTGCGTGCGTCGTAACGCTGTTCCAGCGTCTTCTCGGTTTCGAAGCGGACGACATCCTTAAGTGTTGCAACCGGATAATCGCTGAAAAGCGGCATCGGAATCCCCCGTTTGAATCGTCCCGGTCGCGCAGGGAGCGCGCCTCAATTTTCGCGGCAAACTATGAAATTAATTTAACAGCGTCAAGTTTTGCGAGACGACGCGCGCCCGTTTGCCGCAATCCTGACGGACTTCGTGCGAATTTGCCGCGGACCGGACATTCCCGCGCCCCGGGCGATGAGGCGCATGGAGGCAAGATGTAATTCATCCCGCTCGCGGACCGTCCGCAGCAAGCCGCTCATATGCATCATGACAATGCCGTGCGCGGCAGAAAAGAAAGTCTCAGCCAGCGTCCTCACATCGCCCTCGATATGTCCTGCATCCACAAGAGCCTGCACATAGGTGGTCATAGTGGCGCGAAAGCGCGTCATCGTCGCCGGAAACTGCGGCGCAATCGCCTCTTCGAGATTTTCCGTGAAGAAGATCAGCCGATAGGTGTCGGGATGCTTCAGCGCAAATTCCAGAAACGCCTGCCCGACCGCACGCGCATTCTTGCGTGCATCCCTTGCCGGGTCGAACGCTGCCTCAAGGTGTCCGGAGAAGCGGTCGAGGGCTGCCGCTCGCATCGCGGCGAGAATTTCATCCTTGTTGGCGAAATAGCGATAGGCCGCTGTCTGGCTGTAGCCGAGAGCCTGAGCAATCTGGCGCATGGAGACGCCGGAAACGCCGTGCTTGGCAAAAAGCTTCTCAGCCGCGCGAAGCAACCGCTCCCGAAAGACCTCGACCTGACGATCGGTGAGTTGCTTACGCATGCCAATCCCGCCGCACTGTCTCGCCCGTCTGCGCTGTCGTGCGCCTTCTATTTCATCTCGATCAATCGCGCGGCATAGCGTGCCATCAGATCGATTTCGAGATTAACCTCCGACCCAACGTGCCAATCGCTCAGTGTCGTCACTTGCAGCGTATGCGGAATGATGAGCACCGAGAAGACAACATCGACGGCGGTGTTGACCGTCAGCGACGCACCGTCGAGCACCACCGATCCCTTCGCCGCAATAAATTTTGCAAGGTCGCGCGACGCGCGCAGTTCAAATCTCGCCATATCCGGGAGATCCTCGCGCACGAGAATGGTCGCGATGCCATCGACATGCCCGGCAACGATATGACCGCCGAGTTCGTCGCCTATCTTCAGAGCGCGCTCGAGATTGAGGCGCGTTCCCTTGCCCCAGCCTTTCGCCGTCGTCAGCCGCAATGTTTCAGCGGCAGCATCGACATCGAACCATGTCCTGCCCTGATCGACGCCCGATTGCACCACCGTGAGACACACGCCATTGCAGGCAATGGATGCACCGTCAGCGATGGTCGTCTGATCGTACCGGCACGCAATCCGCAGCCGGTGCAACTGCCCCTGCGCGGTCGGCGTGATGCTGGTGATTTCGCCAAGGTCGGTGATGATGCCGGTGAACATCTAGGTTCGCTCGTATATCGTGAGAGTGTCCTTATCCAGCATCTCGGTAGCACGCGTGCGCCAGTGATGCGACTGGGTGATGGCAGACAGCGGCTGCGTATCAATCGCTGGAATACCATCCATGCCAATGGCCGCCGGCCCACGCAGCAGCCAGACCTCATCGATCAGACCGGCACTTAGGAACGACGACGCCACCCGCGCACCGCCCTCGACCATCAGACGGGTGATGCCACGCTCTGCCAGGACGTTTAAAACCGGTTTAAGATCGAGACCGGGCGTTGGTGAGTTCGCCACCGGCACGCGTATGACCTGCGCACCCGCAGCCCCCAGCTTCATCGCTGCCGGAGCCTCGGACAGATCGGATGTCATCACCCACAGCGGCGTCTGCCGCGCGGAATGAACCAGCCTGCTCTCGCCCGGTAGCCGCAACGCGCGATCCAGCACAACGCGCACTGGCGATTGTGCTTCCAGCCCCGGCAGGCGCACGGTGAGCAACGGATCGTCGGCGAGCGCCGTGCCGATGCCGACCAGAATGGCATCGCTCTGCGCGCGCAGCAGATGCACCCGCGCTTTCGCCGCATCGCCGGTGATGGCAACGGGCCGGTGCCCCGCCGCGGCGATCTTGTCGTCAGCAGAGACCGCAAGTTTCAAAATGACGAGCGGACGCTTCTCGTCGACACGCAAGAAGTGCCCGGCGTGGTCGCGCGCGGCTTCATCCTTGCAAAGGCCGATCTCCACCGCGATACCCGCAGCCCGCAGCCGCGCATGACCCTGCCCGCCGACCTCCGGATTGGGATCTTCAATCGCTGAGACGACGCGCGCGATACCTGCGGCAACAATGGCGTCGGCACAGGGCGGCGATTTGCCGAAATGCGAGCACGGCTCCAACGTCACATAAAGCGTCGCGCCGCGCGCCGTCTCGCCTGCGCGTTTCAGCGCCTCCGGTTCGGCATGAGGCCGCCCGCCGGGCTGGGTCCAGCCACGCCCGACGATGACGCCATCCTTGACGATGACCGCGCCAACGGCGGGGTTTGGCCACGTGCGGCCCTGCCCGCGCCGGCCAAGCGCCAGCGCAAGCTGCATATAACGCAAGTCATCAGGCATTGGATCAGAAGGTTCCGGCACAACGTTGAGCGTAGCGGATTAGCGAACGCCGCGCCGTG
>CALRLJ020000338.1:0-4431 GCA_943368635.1 Sediminibacterium ginsengisoli
GCCAGAACAGCGAGCGTTGCCCTAAAACAAAGAGCCTTCCTTAAAATAAAGAACCTTGCCCGCTGTCTTCTTCGGGCGCTGCGGCCTTGATCTTTCTTTGCTGCTCCTTCGACTGCTTCCGGCTCGCAGCCTCGGCGATCGCGATGTCCTCTTCGCTGCTCGGCAGGATCAGGTCCGCACTGTCGTTGGCCACGCGATTGACCGCGGTCGAAACCTCATGCCAGACGAACGTCCCCGCTCGCGGCGCGACCAACAGATTCATCGCCGGCTCAAGATCCGTCTCATCGCCTCCAAGCCAGCAATCGAAATCCTGCGGATCGATCGTCACCGGAACGCGCTCGTGCAGCGCGGACATTTCCGGGCTGGCGGCAGCCGTGACGATGGCGACGGTGTCGACCTCCTCGCCGTTCGGCCCCATCCATGTTTCGGCGACGCCGGCAAAAGCGATCGGCGCGCCGTCCCGCCGGCGAATGCAGAACGGACGCTTGCGCGCGGCCGAAGCTTGCCATTCGTAATATCCATCCGCCGGAAGCAGGCAGCGCCGCCGCTTGATGGCGTTGCGGAACGACGGCTTGTCCAGAACGGTCTCCGAGCGCGCATTGATGACGAGTGCGAACTTGCGCGGATCCTTCACCCATGACGGCAGGAAACCCCAGCGCATCAAACGGAATTGGCGGGAACCGTTTTCAAGGATAACCACCGGCACCGGCTGGGTCGGAGCAATGTTATACCGCGCCGGAAAATTCGGCTGCTCGCCATAACCGAACAGCCGGCGCAACGCCTCGGGACTGGATGTAATTATGTATCGCCCGCACATAAAAGCACCCGAAATACAGCCTCTGCGGAGGAAAGTGACATATAAGTGAAACTTGTTCAGCCACCTTTAACTTCGCATGTTCAAACATCCTGTGCGATGTCGAGTTCAGCCCTGCACGAAATGTCCCCCGCCAATGAGGCGTGTGGCCCTTCAGACGCCCAGTTGGCTGATGACATGGCCGCCCGCGCCCAGCGGCTGCGCGATGCCAACATCAATCCCAACACGGGTCTCGCGACAGATTATCTGAACCATTTCAACGAGGCGATCATGCTGCTTGAAATGGTCCCGGACATTCCCGAGTGCGTGGACGACTTCCTCGGCTGGCAACCCATGAGCTATCGCGAGCATTTCGCGGTCTCCAATTTCAAGGCCCGCGATCTTGCCATCAGCGCTTACGATTCGAGCGATCCCGCCGTCCGCGCCGAGTTCGACAATATCACCGCGACCATGACCTCGATTCTGACCACCGTCGGCGACGCCATGCGCCAGGTCCGGCATGACGAAACCCGGACCGTCCTCGCCGAGCAGGCCGCGGGCTGGGTCAAGCCGCTGGTCACGCTGGCAGGCGCCATGATCAATGGCGGCAGCAACAATGGCGACGACGTCGACCAGATTATGAGCCGCTGACCATGACCGGCTTTTCCCATAATGGCCCGCAGCTCGCGGTCAGCGCCGGCATTTTTCGCGACGGCAAGATTTTGCTGGTTCGCCGCGCCCGCGAGCCGGCCAAGGGCGTCTATACCTTTCCCGGCGGCCGGGTGGAGTTCGGCGAAAGCCTGACCGAGGCCCTGACCCGCGAAATCCGCGAGGAAACCGGCCTCGTCATCGAGATCGCAGGCCTGATCGGCTACCGCGAGGCGCTGCCGCCGCGCACCGGCGGCTACGGCCATTTCGTCATTCTGCCGTTCGCCGCCCGCTGGATCGCCAACGAGGTCGCGCTTAACGACGAACTGGACGACGCCAGATGGCTGTCTCCCGCCGCGGCCGTGGCGGGCCTGCCGGTAACCCAGGGGCTGGACGAGACGATCCGGGGCGCTTGCGCCATCATGGGTCTTTAAGCCCCTGCCTTGCTTCCGGCCCGTTGAACGGGCATATGCGGCTTCGATGCTGAAGCGGATTTTCGCGATTTTCCTTGTGGTGGCAGCGGCTGGACCGATCCCGGTCCGGGCGCAGGATGCGGCTGCGCCGTTTGACGGCGACCTGCAACGGCTGGCCGAGATCCTCGGCACGCTGCATTACCTGCGCGGTGTCTGCGGCACCAACGAAGGCCAGAAGTGGCGCGCCGAAATGCAGGCGCTGGTCGATGCCGAGACGCCCTCCGGCGAGCGCCGCAGCCGGATGATCGCGAGCTTCAACCGCGGCTATAACGGGTTCCAGCAAACCTACCGTTCCTGCACCCCGGCGGCGAATGTCGCGATTCGCCGCTATCTGGAGGAAGGCTCGAAAATCTCGCGCGACCTGACGGCGCGCTACGCCAACTGAAATTTCCGGTGGACGATTTTGCGGCCGCTCGAAGAAATTGCCGAAAATAACCGGATAACTTGATTTCGCGCCGTTAACCTTTCCTAAAGAACCGGCTCGCGGGCCACGTCCTGCATGCTAATGCTCTGGACAGTTTCAACCGTGCCGTCCCGCCGGACGTGTTCCACAGGCAATTCATTTCATGTCGCATTCTTCCCATTGGTCGCCGCCCCAAGGCCTTACGCCGGATCAGGACCAGAAGCGCGCGGCGCTGAATTATCTCAACGAGGCTTGGGCGGAAGCGCGTCACGACGGCGTCGATGGCGATTGCCTGGCGCAGGCGAGCTTGTTTGCCGCATTCGCCGAACTGGTCAGCACCTATGGCGAAGATGCGGTTGCGAAGTTTGTCGAAGGCCTCGCCGGCCGCATCCGCAGCGGCGAATTCTCGGTGGTGGAATTCCGCCAGTAAGCGTTTCGCAGCCACGCGCAATCTCTCGACCTTCTCGATTTAGTTTTCAAACAGCAATGCGCGCTTGGGGCTTGCCCCATTCGCGCTGAAGTCACGCGCCATCGCCCCTGTTGTTATGACGGCGCGGGGGCGCCCGGTCTTCGTTGCGCCTTGCCCCCACAATGAGGGCGCGCGGAACGCCGGATGCGCGAGCGCATCCGCAGCCCCGTGTGCAAAAGTAAAAAGCACACGAGCATAGTCGCCACGGTCGCGCCGGAGGCATCCGGCGTTCCGCACGCAATGGTTGGAACGGCTTGCTTCGCGAAAACCCCCGGTGAACGAGCCTTAGGTAATCACCGCTGGAGAGGACTTCCGTGCCGCCGCTCTCCCTCTGTACGAGGAGAGACCATTGGCGCTGCCTCATGGCGCAAGGCGATGCGCCGGGATAACGCGCTTTGGGCCGTCCGCGTTCGGCGTGGTCGTCACCGCCGTTCAGCGCGCAAGTCCCTCCGGCAAGCCGGAGCTGTCGCGCGCGTCACGGCGGTCGAACACCGATCGCGGCCACCGCATCCCGCCCCGCGTATCGTGACGATCGCGAAACGCCCCTCATGACGGGGCAGGATAAATAGGAATATAATCACATATTGGAAAATGTCAAGCCAGCATCGCTGGTGGCGCAGACGATCGGCGCCAAAGCCAGCCGCCCACCCCGACGGCAGCCAGCATCCCCACGAATTGCGCGACAATGAAAGCCAGCACGCCTGCCGGTGCAATTCCGGCGAACGTATCCGACAACGACCGCGCAATTGTCACGGCGGGATTGGCGAAGGATGTCGAAGCCGTGAACCAGTATGCCGATGTGATGTAAAGACCGACGGCGTAAGGCACCGCCGATGGTGCGCGGGCCACGCATCCCAGAATCGTCAGCAGCAATCCGAAGGTGGCGACGGCTTCGGCGAACAGCTGCCCTCCGCCTGTCCGCGCCGTGGCGGAGAGTTGCCAGAGCGGCAATTCGAACATCAGGTGCGCGGCCCAAACCCCGGCAATACCGCCGATCACCTGCATCGCGATGTAGAGTGCAGCGGTGCCCCACCGCAATTCACCGCGCATCGCAAAGGCGATGGAGACGGCGGGATTGAAATGCGCGCCGGAGATCGGGCCGAAGATCAGGATGAGAACGACAAGGATCGCGCCGGTGGGCAACGTGTTGCACAGAAGCGCGACGGCGCCGTTTCCGCTCGCCAGTTTCTGCGCCATGATTCCCGAGCCGACCACAGCCGCGAGCAGAAACGCGGTTCCGAGCCATTCCGCGAAAGCGCGTTGAGCAAGCGAAGGCATCAGGTCGGTTCGGATGCCTTCGTTGCACCCTCCATCATGCCGATATCGCGCAGCCTGTTCTTTAGCGTCAGATTGTCGAGCGACCGCAACGAAAGCGCGCAGAAAACGCCGATCCGCTGGTTGAGCAGCCGGTAGGCATCCTTGAACGCCATCGCAATCTCCGCCGGCGCGCCGGTCGCTTCCGCCGGATCTGGAATTCCCCAATGCGCGGTCATCGGCTGGCCCTGCCAGATCGGACATGACTCCGCTGCCGCGCTGTCGCAAACGGTAAACACGAAATCGAACTGCGGCGCTCCGGGTTCCGCAAACTCAGCCCACGACTTCGAACGAAAACCCGACGTGTCGTAGCCGAGATTCCCCAGCAGCT
>CALRLJ020000339.1:0-4430 GCA_943368635.1 Sediminibacterium ginsengisoli
CACCCGCTTCCAGGGTCTTGGTCTGCTCCGGCGCGAGGCTGGCCACGCTCGCATTGGTGAGCGTGCCGAGCTCGGCCGACGGATTGTACGAATTGCCGTAGGCGATATAGACGCTCGAATTCGATGTCGGATGTCCCACCGCACCGACACGATAGCTCGTCAGATTGTCAACGCGCGCAAGATGGATGTTGGTGGGGGCGCCCTGCGTTCCAAAGTCGTCGTAGACGGTGCTGAAACGGTCGTAACGGATCGATCCCAACAGCTCGAAGTACTTGTTGAACTTGACCTGATCGGACACGAACACCGCCTGGTTGTTCGCACCGGTATTGATCGGATTGTACACTGTTTGCGCGCCGCCCGTCGGCGAGCCGATCGGATAAGGGCTCATAACATTTTCGCGGCAAGCGGCGTTGGCCGGATCGCAGCGATCGATGCGCTGTTGCGATCGGGTTTCGTTGGTGAACTCCATGCCCGCCGCAAGCGTATGCCTGATGCCCCACGTCTCGAACTTCGCGGTGAGGTCGGTCTGGTTGACCAGATAGGTGTTGTTGGTCCAGCGCTCTCGTCGCTCGCGCCCGATGGTCAGCGTGCTGGGATCCTGGTTCGGAGTAACAAACGACGTTCCGAAGTTCCTGAGTGCCGTCGGCAGCGAGTAGCGCTGATTGTCGATATAGCGCGTGGTGTTTGCCAGCTTCACCTGATCGCTGATCTCGCGCTCGATCTTGATGGTCGACATATGGGTTTCGGTGGTGGTGAGATCGCGCAACGCTCCGTCTCTCACACCGAACCAGGTCGTGCGCGGCGTCGGCAACGGCGGCGTCGGCGCGCCGTTGCCGTAGTAGCCCCCGTTGGTCAGTGCGCCTGTCGATTTGCTGTAAGCCGGCGCGGGCAGGAAGGTGAAACCATAGTCGGGCCGGCCTTCTTCGCCTTGATACATATAGCTCAGCGTCACCTTGGTCTTGTCGTCGACATTGGCCGAGATCGACGGCGCAACGCCCCAGCGGCGCGTATAGACGTCATCGCGCGTCGGCGTGTTGACATCCTGATACAACGCAGCGATCCGGCCCGAGACCTCACCCTTGGTGCCGGCGGCATCGAGTTCGGCGCGGATGCCGGGACCGGTGGAGCCGGTCACGGTGCCTTCAAGATACGGCACGGCATTAAACGTCGGCAGTTTGCTGACGACGTTGATGGCGCCGCCAGTCGCGCCGCGGCCGAACGCGAACGCCGACGGACCCTTGTAAACCTCGACAGTATTGCCGGAGAACAGATCGCGGGTGTACCAGCCCGGATCGCGCATGCCGTCGCGGAACAGATCGCCGCGTGCTGCAAAACCGCGAATGATCGGGCTGTCGCCCTGCTGGCCGCCTTCACCCGCAGCAAAGGTGATACCCGGCACCGTGCGCAGCGCGTCTTCCATCGTGGTCTGGCGCTGTTCTTGAATGATCTGCTGCGGCACGACGTTGACCGTCTGCGGCGTATCGCGCAGCGGGGTCGGAATGCGCGAGAGCGTCGACTGGGTGGCCTGATAGCCACCGCCGCCGTTACCGGCTGTTTCCTGCACGTCGATGGTGGGAAGCGCTTCCTGCGCCATCGCGTTGGTTGCCAGCATCACCGAGGCGAGGCCGAGCATTGCGGTGCCCGGCGCGCGCACTGAGGCGCGAATGAAGGGCGATGCCGAGAACGATGCGGCTTCGGTCTGCGGCGCGGCGGCGATCTCCTGCTTCCGATGCTTCTTCGATCTGATTTTATTGAACTTGTTCCGACGCATCGCTTGCCCCACCACTCAGACTGCCGCGCGTTCATGAGAACGGCGAATTCAAGGCAGCCTTTTGGAAAATGCCGGCGGGCAGGGCAAGCCTTTGAGATTAGAACGTCTTCAAACAAGCGGGGCCACGCCGAATAGCAATTGCGACGATATGCGCTGTGCGACTAGAAGAAGCAGACCATTCTGGCGCTCGCTTACGCGCTTTAGAATCTCTCCAAACCTACAAAGTTAGAACGACTCTAAATGTCATCAGCAACTTCGACACCCCGGCGCGGATCTTTGAAACGGCTCTGGCGCAACATTCATCTGTGGCTCGGCATCGGGCTGTTCGTGCTGCTGGTGCCGGTTGCGCTGTCGGGCGCGCTGCTCGTCTATCACGACGACATCGGCGAGTTCATGAGTACGCCGCGCGGCGCGGTCGCGCCGGCGAAGCCGACCGACCTCACGCTGGCTGTCGATAACGCGCGCAAGGCTGCGGGCGATGGCTTCACGCCGATGTCGATCAGTTTCCCGGAAGATAACCGCACGCCGTTGACGATTGCGTTGCGCGGACAGGCTGCGAAGGGCGAGCGCCCGGTGCGGCTGACCGCGACCATCGACCGGCACGATGCGCACGTACTGGGCCTCGTCAACTTCCGCAACACGTTCTTCGGCTTCCTGCACGTGTTCCACGAGAACCTGACGATCCCGGACTACGGACGCAGCATGGTCGGATGGACCGGCGTCGCAATGCTTACGCTGTCGCTCACCGGCCTTTACCTGTGGTGGCCGCGGCATAACCAATGGTCGCGCGCCTTCGTGTGGCGGCGCAGCCCGGCGACATCGTCCAACCTGCACTACATGACGGGATTCTGGATCTGCTTTCCGCTGGCGCTGATCTCGTTGACCGGAATCTATCTGGCATGGCCCCAACAGGGCCGCTCGGTGCTGTCGTCGGTGGTGCCGATGACCGAGCAGCAACGCGGCGGACCGCGCGGCCAGGTGATGGCCAAGACGACACGGTCGCCGTCGGAGATTTTCGCAACCGCTTCCGCACGGCCGAATTCTGCCGTCGATGCGATTTTCTATCCCAATCCGCAAACCGGCGACTGGCGCGTCAGATTGCGTGAGGACGGCAAGGCCGAGCCTGTGACCATCACGATCAACGACCGCAGCGGTAACGTGAGCGTGGTCGAACCGTTGTCAGGGGATCGCACCGCGTCGTGGATTCGCTGGTTGCATGAAGGCAGCCACTCAGGCGAAGTCTGGCGCTTCGTCGTGTTCCTGAGCGGCATCATGCCGACGGTGCTCGGCGTGACCGGCATTCTGGTCTGGCTGCGCCAGCGTCGTCAGCGCGCGCTGATGACTGCGCGCAAGCTCCATGCGACGGCAAGATCGCCTGTCGGCGATGCAGCGCCAGCGGAATAGCCGCACTTACATCTGAACGTCTGAGCAAGAATTCGATCGCCGGACATTGCGCACGCGGCGTGTGCGGTACCCGGCTGTCGCCGCGCAGCCGCTTGTGACCGGCCCTCTCACAGCATCAGGAATTCGCTTCGGGTCTTGTTGCGATTAAATCGCAAAACTCTTATTGCGAATAGTTCGCATTTGCATTATCAACTTCACCAGAGTTGCGTGGGTTGAGGGCGAAATGCGTTTGAAATCATGGGTTTCAGCTACAGGCGCGGCCTGCTTCGCGGTTGGAGCCGCAGGCGTTGGACACAGCCAGGCACAGGAGCTGCTGCCCGAGATCACGGTTTCCGCGCCGCTCGAACCGGCGTCGGGCGACGGCTTGCAGCGCGGGCCAGTCAACATCACCGACAACACATATCAATCGACCACCGGCATCACCGGGCGCGAAATCCAGCGCAGCAGCGCCGCATCGCTCGCCGATCTGTTGTCCGGATTACCCGGCGTCTCCTCATCGACCTTCGCGCCGGGTGCCAGCCGGCCGAACATTCGTGGCCTCGATGACTATCGTGTGCGCGTACAGGAAAACGGCATCGGCACCCAGGACGCATCCGACTTCAGTCAGGACCATCAGGTACCAATCGATCTGCTCAGTGCTGACAAGGTCGAGGTGATCCGCGGACCGGCAACGCTGCGCTACGGATCGCAGGCGATCGGCGGCGTGGTCAGCGCCACCAACAACCGCATCCCCGAAGCACTTGTGCCGAACGGATTCAGCGCACGCTTTAAAGGCGGCGCATCGTCGGTGGACTCTGGCCTCGACGGCGCCACCAGTCTGGATGCCAGCGGCAGCAATGTCGCGATCCACGCCGATGCGTATACAAGGCGCGCGGGCGATTACCGGATTCCCGGCGGCGTGCAGGCCAACACGCGGCTGCAATCGGAAGGGCAATCGGTCGGCGGATCTTACATCTTCGACGGCGGCTATATCGGCACCGCGATCCAGCACATCACAAGCCTCTATCATATTCCCGGCGTCGCCGATTCCCTCGCGAACACACGCATCGATCTCGAACAGACGAAGTGGACCAGCAAGGGCGAATGGCGCGCGCCGACCGACGGCATCGCCGCGGTGCGCTTCACCTTCGGGGCCAGCGACTACAAGCACGATGAAATCGGCATCGGCAGCAACGGCGTCGATGGTGTCCAGAACACCATCAAGAACCGCGAACTCGAAGCCCGCTTCGAACTCGACCATGCCGCGGTTGCAACC
>CALRLJ020000340.1:0-4425 GCA_943368635.1 Sediminibacterium ginsengisoli
ATCAGCACGCGGACACGGCGCTGCGGATTGGTCGCGCCCCATGCCGGTTGAGCCGCCTTGGCGTTCTCGATCACGGCACGAACTTCAGCCTTGGAGGCCAGCGCAACCTTGGCCTGCACATCGCCGGTCATCGGCTCAAATACGTCCGCGAAACGACCTGACGTACCCTTGACTTCCTTGCCGCCAACAAAATGACCGATCGTGCGCATGCGTATCCTCCAAAACCGAATGTTTCGAAGCTTCTAGCACCGCAACAGCCGGGTTAGGAACCGGGTTCTGCGCACAGCACGGTAGCGTGCAATGCAAAGAGGCCTGGCCGGACGCTCACGCCTCGCTCTTTACCTTTGGCTTCCTTGTGCGTGGTTTTGCCGCGTCCTCGCCCCGCAGCGCCGCATGGCGGCCGGCGCTCAGGATCTCATCCGAGAAGTCGCCTGCCCCGGCCGCACGCGCGAGGATCATCGCCCCCATGATCGTCGAAATCACGGCAATGGCCTCGCGGCGCGCGGTCTTTGCGGGCAAGTTGGGGGATTGCTCCACGAGCATCGCGATCATGTCGTCGAGCTTGTTGGCGAAAGCCTTCCGTGTTTTCGGGCTGGCACGCGAGACCTCGACGCCCAGCGACGGCAACGCGCAACCATTGCCGATATCGTCGCGATGTTCAGCCGACAGGTAACCGTTCACGATGGAGGCGAGACGCTTGCCTTCCGGCACCTGCTCCGCTCGCCTGCGCCAGCGCCCGGTGGTCTGCTTCATCGCATGGGCAAAAGCCTCGCTGATCAGCGCGTCGCGCGATGCAAAATGGGCATAAAATCCACCATGGGTAAGGCCGGCTTCCTTCATCAGTTCGGCGACCCCAAGACTGGCCGCTCCGCGCTCCCGCAGGCGCACCGATGCGTTCTTCACGATCCGATCGTGGGTCTCGGCCTTGTGGTCCTTGGAATAGCGCATCGCCGCCTCATCAAATGTGCTGGATCATATAATAGCATGCTTCGTCGGCTTATAAGCCTGTTTCAAAGCGGAAATGGCTGCCATGCACGATATTTGACGCCGGGAAAACGATCGCGCACCATCGTCATCGCCATCCCTCCCCAACAACCGTCAGGTGCTTCAAAAAATGCAAACGATCAACGACTATTGCAGCGTCAGCCGCAGCGAGAACGGCATCGCACAATTGACGATCACTAATGCCGGTCCGCTCAACATCATGAACTCGGCGGTGATCCGTGGCGTTCGCGAGGGGCTGGAACAGCTTGGGAAGGACCGCGACATCCGCGTGCTGATCGTCAGAGGTTCCGGCGAGAAGAGCATGATCGGCGGCGCGGACATCAAGGAGATGGCAACCCTCGATCAGGCTTCGGCTGAAAAATTCATCACCGGATTGCGCGATGTTTGCGAAGCCGTCCGGCAATTCCCCACGCCCGTGATCGCGCGGCTCCGTGGATGGTGCCTCGGCGGCGGGCTCGAGTTCGCCGCAGCATGCGACCTTCGAATCGCATCGCAGGATGCCAAGTTCGCGATGCCGGAGGTCAAGGTCGGCATTCCCTCGGTGATCCATGCCGCGCTGCTGCCGAGATTGATCGGCTGGGGACGCGCTCGGTGGTTGATCCTGACCGCCGCCACCATCGATGCGCCCACGGCATTGAATTGGGGATTGGTCGATCAGGTCGTCGCTGACGCCGAGCTCGATCAGGCCATCGCGACCGCAGCAGCAGCGATTGCCGAATGCGGACCTGAAGCCATGCGAAACCAGAAGGCGCTCTTGAGGCAGTGGGAAGAACTTCCGCTCACGGAATCGATCAACCTGAGTGTCGGAGTGTTCGGACAATCGTTCCTGACCGGCGAACCCCAGCGCCACATGCAGGCTTTTCTCGACAGACGAAAATAACTCATCCGACGCACGAAAATAATTCATGCGGCTTTTGGCGAACCAAGGCATGTTTTAAACGCCGGGCGGCTTGTCCGGACTCGATTCATGCTTTTATTGTCTGGACGCGGATTGCATTTTCCGCATCCTTTCATATGATGTATATCATCTAACACGGTCCGGTACCGTGCGCGAACCAGGAGAGCCGTTGCATGTCCACGTCCGACCCCGTCGTCATCGTTTCCGCAGTTCGCACACCACTTGGCCGCTTTCAGGGCGACCTGTCTTCATTCAGCGGGCATAATCTCGGTTCGCACGCCATCGGCGCAGCGCTCGAACGGGCAAAACTCTCGCCCGAACAGATCGACGAAGTGTTGATGGGCTGCGTTCTTCCCGCAGGACAGGGCCAGGCCCCCGCCCGTCAGGCCGCGCGCGGCGCAAAATTGCCGGACGCCGCCGGTGCCACCACCGTCAACAAGGTGTGTGGATCGGGCATGAAGGCCACCATGCTGGCTCACGACCTCATTACTGCCGGCTCGGCGAACATCGTCGTTTCCGGCGGCATGGAAAGCATGACCAATGCGCCTTACCTGCTTCAGAAAGCCCGCGGCGGTTATCGCGTCGGTCACGACCGCATTATTGATCACATGATGATGGACGGCCTCGAGGACGCCTACGAGACCGGCCGCTCGATGGGCGACTTCGGAGAAGCCGCCGCAGAGGCCTATCAGTTCAGCCGCAAGGACCAGGACGACTACGCAATCGAAACGCTGACGCGCGCCCGCAACGCCGTCCAGAGCGGCGCGTTCAAGAAAGAGATCGCGCCTATTTCGGTCAAGGAAAAAGCAGGCGTTCGTATCGTTGAAAACGACGAACATCCGCTGAAAGTCGATCCCGCCAAGATTCCGAACCTGAAACCCGCCTTCCGCCCGAACGGCACGATTACCCCCGCGGCCTCCTCGGCAAACGCCGACGGCGCAGCCGCGCTGGTCCTGACGCGACGCTCGATTGCGGAGCGCGAAGGTCTGCCGATCCTCGCCGAGATCAAGGGGCATTCGACCCACAGTCAGGCTCCCGACTGGTTCACGACCGCCCCTATTCCGGCGATCCGGAAACTGCTCGATAAGGTCGGCTGGAAAATTGGCGACGTCGATCTGTTCGAGATCAATGAAGCCTTCGCGGTGGTGCCTATGGCAGCTGCCAAAGATCTCGGAATTCCTCGCGACAAACTCAACGTCAATGGCGGCGCCTGTGCGCTCGGCCACCCCATCGGTGCAACCGGCGCGCGGCTGATCGTGACGCTGCTGCACGCGATGGAGAAGAACAACGTCCAGCGCGGTATCGCCTCGCTCTGCATCGGCGGCGGCGAAGCAACCGCTATCGCTGTCGAGCGCAAGCTGAACTGATCGGCCCAGTGGTCCGATTCTAACATTTGCATCCCGGCGGAATTTCCGCCGGGACGTCAGCGTACACCCGGCAATCGGGTGCGTTGCCCCCTAAGCAACCTGTGGTGAGATCGTGAAGCGAAGCAGCGCCATACGACGCATTGTCGTAACCGGAATGGGAGCCGTCTCGCCGCTCGGCTGCGGTGTAGAGAGCAATTGGTCCCGGTTGATTGCGGGGCAGTCCGGTATTCGGGCGCTTTCCGACAATGTCGCCGCCGACTTGCCGGTGAAAGCCTGCGGCATCGTGCCGGATATGGTGGAAGATCCTGAGTTCGGCTTCGATCCCGACCGTTCGGTTCCGAAAAAAGACCAAAAGAAGATGGATCGCTTTATCCAGTTCGCCATGATGGCATCGGATGAAGCGCTCGCACAGGCCGGATGGGCGCCGCAGGATGCTCGATCACGCGAACGCACGGCAACCATCATCGGCTCCGGTGTCGGCGGGTTTCCCGCAATCGTCGATGCGGTTCGCACAGCAGACGAGCGGGGCGTTCGCCGACTGTCGCCTTTCACCGTGCCGTCGTTTCTCGTCAATCTCGCTGCCGGACAGGTTTCGATCCGCCATGGCTTCAAAGGCCCGCTGGGCGCGCCGGTAACAGCATGCGCAGCCGGCGTTCAGGCCATCGGAGACGCCGCGCGCCTGTTGCTTGCGGGTGAAGCTGACGTCGCAATCGCTGGTGGTGCTGAAGCCTGTATCGACCGCGTCAGCCTTGGCGGGTTTGCCGCCGCCCGTGCGCTCTCGACCAATTTCAACGATCAGCCACAGCGCGCCTCGCGGCCCTTCGATCGCGACCGCGACGGCTTCGTGATGGGCGAAGGCGCGGGCATTGTGGTGATCGAAACGCTCGATCACGCCCTCAGCCGCGGCGCGACTCCGATTGCTGAACTGGTCGGGTATGGCACCACGTCGGACGCGTATCACATGACCGCCGGACCGGAAGACGGCGACGGCGCACGCCGCTCGATCGAAATTGCATTGCGCCAGGCCGGAATCTCGCCGATCGAGGTTCAACATCTCAATGCACATGCGACATCCACGCCGGTCGGCGACAATGGCGAACTCGCTGCGATCAAGGCTGTGGTCGGCACCGAAGGACAGGTCGCAGTCAGTTCCAC
>CALRLJ020000341.1:0-4420 GCA_943368635.1 Sediminibacterium ginsengisoli
GGGCTTGGCGAACTTCTTCGCCTCGATCATGTACTTGACTGCTGCCCGCGTGCTTTCGACGTAAGGCAGGATGTTGTTGAACTTCAGCCGTTCCTGCGGCTTCGCCGGATCGAACTTGAAAGTGAACTCCGCCGCCGTCAGCGGGAACAGCTGCAGCACGCCCGCATCGAACAGGATGTCTTGCGCGGCGAGAACCGTCGGCGAACCCATCGGGCCGACCATAGCGAAGATCTTGTCCTTCTCGATCAGCTTCTGCGACGCAAGCACCGCGCGCTTCGGATCGTAACCGCTGTCCTCGACGATCAGCTTGATCTTGCGGCCATTGATGCCACCTGCGGCGTTGATCTCTTCGGTCGCCATTTTCATGCCGTTGGATACTGGCACGCCCCAGCCCTTGATCGGGCCGGACAGATCCTGATGCGATCCGACCACGATCTCAGCCGGCGAAATGCCTTCGTTGGTCACTTTGGTCTGCGCGAAGGCCGGCGACTGGGTCAGCGCGAACGCGCCCACCGCAAGGCCCAACGCCCTGAACGATTTCGACATAACGGTCTCCTCTCTGTTGGCCCATATTCAGCGAAGGCCGGGCCTTGCTACCTTCGCCGTTGAGCGGCCCTCTCGGGCCGCGGAATGCGCTTCTTGTGACGCAATGTACGCCGAGCCTACGCCATCGCGCCTGCCCGGTACATTGCATCGATCTCGGACGCGTAGGATTTGTTCACGAAGCTGCGCTTCAGCTTCATGGTCGGGGTCAGCTCTTCATCCTCCGGCGTGAGCTGACGCTCGATCAGATGGAATTTCTTGATGGTCTCGACGCGGGCGAAGTTCGCGTTGACGGTTTCGATTTCGCGCTTAATGAGATCCTGAATCTCCGGCGCGCGGCACAGGCTCGCGTAATTCGTGAACGGAATGTCGTAGTCCTGCGCGAACTTCTCGACGTTCTCGTGATCGATCATCACCAGACACGTCAGGAACGGACGCTTGTCGCCGATCACCACTGCGTCCGAGATATAGGGCGAGAACTTGAGCTGGTTCTCGATCTCGGACGGCGTGATGTTCTTGCCGCCGGACGTGATGATAATGTCCTTCATCCGGTCGGTGATCTTGACGAAACCTTCGTTGTCGATAGTGCCGACATCGCCGGTATGCAGCCAGCCTTTCGCATCGATGGTTTCAGCGGTCTTTTCGGGCTGGTTCAGGTAGCCCATGAACAGATAATCGCCTTTGACGAGGATCTCTCCCTTTGGACAGATCATGACCTCGCCCCAGGGCGCTGCCTTACCGACCGAGCCGAGCTTGATACGGTCGTTCGGCATCAGCGTCGCAACGCCGCAATTCTCGGTCTGGCCGTAGACTTCGCGCATGTCGAGACCGATGGCGAGATACCAGCGGATCAGATCGGGCGAGATCGGGGCGGCTCCGGTGAACGCGATGCGCACGCGGTCCAGCCCAAGCATGCGGCGGATGTTGCGGAACACCAGCCAGTAGGCTGCCTTGCCTGCGAGTTGCAACGACAGCGGCGGCGTTTCGCCCTGAAGTTTGTATTCGGTCAACCGGTGGCCGACGCCGAGCGCATGACGATACATCCATTGCTGGAACGGTGTTGCGTCCTTCAAGGCAATCGTGATCGCCGAGTAGAATTTCTCCCAGATCCGGGGCACAGCCAGAAATGCGGTCGGCTGCACCTCGCGCAGATTGTCCGGCACGGTTTCCGGACTTTCGGCGAAATTCATCACCGAGCCGACAGCGATCGACAGATAGTAGCCGCCGATCCGCTCGGCGACATGGCACAGCGGCAGGAACACCAGCCGTTCCTCGTGATCGGTCGGTACCAGCAGATAATCGGCGTAGCGCATCTGGTGGGTGACGCTGCGGTTGGAATGCATCGCGCCCTTCGGTGGCCCCGTCGTCCCCGAGGTGTAGACCAGAATAGCAAGATCGTTTGCCCCGCGGCTTTCGATCATCTCGTTCCACAGCGCCTCGCGGCCCTGCATGTGATTGCGGCCCAGCGCCATGAACTCGTCCAGCGACATCACCATCGGGTCGCTGAAGCCGCTCAAGCCCTCCATGTCGAACACGACGATCCTCTCCAGCGTCGGGCAACGGGCGCGGCACGCCAGCACCTTGTCGAGTTGCTCGTCGTCCTCGGCGAAGATGACGCGGGTAGCGGAATCGTTGATGAGATATTCAACCTGCGATGCCGAGTCCGTCGGATAAATGCCCGACGAAACACCGCCCGCGCAGAGCACGCCCACATCGGCGAACACCCATTCCGGGGTCGCATTGGCGACGATGGAGGCAACATCGCCGGGCTTGAAGCCGACGGCATGAAGCGCATAAGCGATCTCTTTCGCTGTCTGCTGCCATTCGCGCCAGCTTGTCGATTGCCAGACGCCGAGATGCTTTTCCCGGATCGCGGGCTTGTCGCCGCGTTTTTCAACCGCAAGCAGAAAGCTCTTCGCGATCGTATCCGCGACAGTGATGACTGCGGGTCTCGCCATGGCTCGTTCCCTCTCCTGCATCACCGCAAACCGGCGACGCGGCCTTGATCTCGTTTCCTTCTCTTGCGCGGCTTGAGATGCCGGTTCTTGTTGTCGTTGTCGTCAGAGCCTTATCGCCAAATCTTTATCGCCAGACCTTTATCGCCAAGTCTTTTTCTTCTTCCAGCGCCGCTCGCCCCGCGCGCCGTCTTCCTTGGCGCCGAGGTAGAACTCTTGAATATCCTGCGACATCATCAGGCGTTCGCAGGTGTCGTTCATCACCACGCGCCCGATTTCCAGCACATATCCATAATGCGCGGTCTCCAGCGCCACCTTGGCGTTCTGCTCGACCAGCAGGATCGACATGCCCTGCTCTTCGTTGACCCGCTTGATGATCGTGAAAATTTCCTTCACCAGAATAGGCGACAGTCCGAGCGACGGCTCATCGAGCAGCAGCAGCGTCGGACGGTTCATCAGCGCCCGACCGATGGCCAGCATCTGCTGCTCGCCGCCCGACAACTGACCCGCAGGCTGATTGATGCGCTCGCGCAGGCGCGGGAAATATCCGTAAACCCGCTCCAGATCGGAAGCGACGCCATCGCGATCCTTGCGCGGATAGGCCCCCATCATCAGGTTTTCGCGCACGCTGAGAAACGGAAACACCTCGCGCCCTTCCGGCACATGGCTGAGGCCAAGACGCACGATCTTGTCGGCTTCCATGCGCTGGATCGGCTTGCCAAGAAACTCGATGGAGCCTTTTTGCGGATCGAGGATACCTGAAATCGTCTTGAGCACGGTGGTCTTACCCGCGCCGTTGGCCCCGAGCAAAGTCACGATCTTGCCGCGCGGAATCTCGAGGCTGATGCCGCGGATCGCCATGATCGGCCCGTAATAGCTTTCGATGTTGCTCAACTTAAGAATGATGTCGGGGCTGCTCATGACATCGTCCTCATGTGCCGAGATAGGCTGCGACGACATCGGGATGTGCCTGCACCTCGGCCGGCGAGCCCATGGCCAGCACGCGGCCGTAATTCAGCGCGATCACCCGGTCGGACACACGATTGACCAGCGTCATGTCGTGCTCGACCATCAGCACGGTGATGCCAAGCTCGGTCTTCATGTCGCGGATCCAGAACGACATGTCGTCGGTTTCCTCCACATTCAGGCCGGACGACGGCTCATCCAGCAGGATCAGCTTCGGCTCGGTACACAACGCACGGGCCAGTTCGATCACCTTGCGCACGCCGTAGGGCAACCCGGAGATCAGCTTGTCCCGATGGGCGGCAAGGTCAAGGAAATCGATGACCTGCTCGACGCGGCGGCGATGCGCTTTTTCGTCGCGGCGCACATTGGGCAGGAACAACAGCTCCTGCCACAGGCTGGTGGTGCAATGCCGGTGCCGCCCAACCAAAAGATTGCTCAGAACGGTGGCGTTCTCAAACAGTTCGATGTTCTGGAAGGTTCGCGCGATCCCCAGCT
This sequence comes from Sediminibacterium ginsengisoli, assembly GCA_943368635.1. Lineage (GTDB taxonomy): Bacteria > Pseudomonadota > Alphaproteobacteria > Rhizobiales > Xanthobacteraceae > Afipia. The sequence continues at coordinate 3,960 of CALRLJ020000341.1, forward strand.
TGGCGATCCCGTAAGGAGGCTCCCCCGTAATATCCTGATCCTCGAAATAAAGCCGCCCCGAGGTCGGTTCATAAAGCCGCGAGATCAGATTGAAGATCGAGCTTTTGCCGGCGCCGTTGGGTCCGATGATCGAGAGGATTTCGCCCTTCTCCACCGCGAAGCTGACGGAATCCACCGCTTTCAGGCCACCGAAGTGGAGTGAGAGATTTTCGGCGCGAAAACAGCTCATCGGTTTCGCTCCGATTTGACGTAGATCTTCTGCCGCTTGAAGGTCGCGCGCTTGTACAGCGGAAAGAGCTGGAAGAAGAGCTTGATCTTCAGCCAGCGGCCATAGATGCCGTATGGCTCGAACAGAATAAACAGCATGATGATCAGGCCGTAGATCGCGCCCTTCAGGCCGTTGGCCGATGCGATCGCGGCGATGTTCGTTTTGATATGCGCCGCCTGCTCCGCGCCCGCGC
>CALRLJ020000342.1:0-4410 GCA_943368635.1 Sediminibacterium ginsengisoli
CGACGCGCTCAAGTTCGAACACAAGATTCAATTCACGCATCACGATGTGCGGCGACAACGAGCAAGCGCCTGGGGAATAATACAGCTTCATGGATTTTTACCTCCCGTTAAACCATACGCCAGAAGTAGCCAGTAAAGTTACCAAAGGAAACCATATAACTTGTGGTAACATCAATTCTCAGGTATCCGGCTGGTAACCGGAGAAAATCGCCATGTCGCTCAAGGTTCGAAAGAGCAAGGCTCCGCCGCCCTTGCCGTCCTGCCCGCTGACAGAATGCATGGCGTTGCTTGGCGGCGCGTGGACGCCGAACATCATCTGGTATTTGAGCGCCGGGCCGCGGCGGTTCGGCGAATTGCGAACCGATATTCCGCCGGTGTCGGCGAAGGTTTTGACTGCGCGGCTGCGCGAGCTCGAAACCAAGGGCGTCGTCACGCGCAACGTCATGCCGACCTCGCCGCCGTCGGTCGAGTATTCGCTGACCCCGTTGGGCCGCGAACTTGTACCCGCGATCAACGTAATCGTCGCAATCGGGCACAAGCTGAAAACACGCACCGCCAAGGGTACGACCGCAGTTAAAGGCGAAGACAAGCGGCGCGGTTCGCGCGCGGCCTAGAAAACCTCATTCTCGCTCACACCAGCGGCTTCAGCCCTGTCTCGATTTCCTTGCGGCGATGCTCAAGAAACGGCGGCAGCGCCAGTTTCTCGCCGAGAGTGTCCATCGGCTCATCGGTGGCGAAGCCCGGCCCGTCAGTCGCGATCTCGAACAGGATGCCGTTCGGCTCGCGGAAATACAAGCTGCGGAAATAGAAGCGATCGATCTCACCGCTGGAGTGAATGCCGAACTCCGCAAGCCGCGCCGTCCAGGCATGATACTGCTCTTCATTCGGCGTGCGGAACGCCACGTGATGCACGCCGCCCGCACCCTGACGCGCCGCCGGCAAATCTTTCTGTTCGAGCACATGCAGTTCCGCGGCGGGACCGCCCTCGCCCATCGAAAACACCTCGATGCGGTGCTCGCCGTCGGGCGATGCGTAATCGCGCGCGCGCGTCATGTTCATGACGTCGGTCAGTACACGCGCGGTGCGCGCAAGATCCGGTACGTTCAGCACGATCGGGCCGAGGCCGCGGATCTGGTGCTCAATTGGCACCGGGCTTTTCTCCCATGGATGTGCCTCGCCACGGCCTCCGTCATCGACCAGCACCAGCCGCTGGCCCTCCGGGTCTTCGAACGGCAACGTCAGACGGCCGTCGACCTCGGTGACCTTGCCGACATGCGTACCGAGCTGGATCAGCCGGTCCTGCCAGAACCCCAGCGCCTTTTCGCCGTTCACGCGTAAACCGGTGCGCGACACGCTGCGGGTGCCGCGATGTTCCCGTGCCGCCGGCCAGTCGAAGAAGGTGAGATCCGTGCCAGGATTGGCCTTCCCGTCCGCATAAAACAGGTGGTAGGCGCTGACATCGTCCTGATTGACTGTCTTTTTGACCAGCCGCATGCCCAGCACGCCGGTATAAAATGCCAGATTTCCCTTGGCGTGCGCTGAAATCGCCGTCAGATGATGAATGCCAGTGAGTTGCATGGCTGTATCCCTTCACGAATTCGGGGCGGAAACCAGTTGGCCATTTTTACCGTTCCGGCCAATGATGTAGGATGAGCGAACAGACAGCGCCAGCCGTCTCCATGCTGCAGCGCTTGCCATTTCAGGGAACGACCAGGAAAACATTCATGACCGACCATGTTATTGTCACCGATGAGGACAACGCCCGCATCATCACCATGCGCCGGCCGGACAAGAAAAATGCGCTGACGCAGGATATGTATATTGCGATGGCCGACGCCATCAAATCCGCGCAGAACGATCCCGACATCCGCAGCATCGTGATTTCCGGCGGCTCCGGCGTATTCACCGCAGGCAACGATCTTGAGGATTTCGCTAAGGCTAACACATCCAACAGCGATGACGCCCGGCCGATGGCGGCAACGCAGTTTCTGAAAGCGCTCGCTTATAACGAAAAGCCTCTGATCGGCGCGGTCGACGGCATCGCCGTCGGTGTCGGCACCACGATGCTGTTTCACTGCGACTACGTTCTCGCCTCAACCACTGCGACATTCTCGACGCCGTTCATTCATCTGGGTCTGGTCCCGGAGGCCGCCTCCAGCCTGCTTGCGCCGCGCACCATGGGACACCAGCGCGCTTTCTCGATGCTGGTCATGGGCCGCACCGTCACCGCAGACGAAGCCCGCGAGGCCGGATTCGTCAACGCGGTGGTTGCACCGGGGCATACCGAAGTCGAGGCGCGCAAGGTGGCGCGTGAAATCGGCTCCCTGCCGAAGGATGCCGTGGCGCTGACCCGCAAGCTGCTCAAGCCGGCGCGCGAAGACGTGCTGCGCCGGATGGACGAGGAATCGCATCATTTCGGCGAACGCCTGAAATCCGATGAAGCCCGTAACGCCTTCAGCGCATTCTTCGCCCGCAAGAAGAAAGCCTGAACCCTCTTTATCGGACATCCTTATCTTTATCTAATATCGAAGTTTGGCGCAGATGCCCGGGACAAAACCGGACATCACGCGTTACTATGGATCACTTGCGAGGAATCCCTTCGGCTCAGAAGAAAGACAACGGTCCATGCCGACACTTTATTATCACACCGCTGCGGGCCTGAACCATCTGACTGCCCCCGGCCACCCCGAACGGCCGGATCGCCTGCGCGCAATCGAAGAGGGATTGGCGGCCGATCACTTCAAGACGCTGGTGCGGGTCGATGCACCGGAAGCCGATCTCGATGTGGTCGCGCTGTGTCACAGCAACGAGTACATCGACGAATTGCGGCACATCTCGCCGAAAGAAGGAATGATCTATCTCGATGGCGACACTTCAATGTCGCCGGGCACGCTGGAAGCCGCGTTGCGTGCCACCGGTGGCGCCGTCGCGGCCGTCGATGCGGTGATGAAAAACAAGGGGACCAATGCCTTTGTCGGTACTCGCCCGCCGGGACATCACGCCGAAAGCGCGCGACCGATGGGCTTCTGTTTCTTCGACAGCGCTGCGATTGCCGCGCGTTACGCGCAACGCAAGTACGGCATCTCGCGTGCCTGCGTGGTCGACTTCGATGTTCATCATGGCAACGGCAGCCAGGAGATTTTTTGGGCCGATCCGAGTGTGATGTACGCCTCCACGCATCAGATGCCATTGTTTCCGGGCACCGGCGCGATCCAGGAACGCGGCGATCAGGACACGGTGGTCAACGCGCCGCTGCGGGCCGGTAACGGCAGCCGCGAATTCCGCGAGGCGTTCGACCTCGCGATCCTGCCACGGCTGGAAGCCTTCGAACCCGAACTGATCGTGATTTCCGCAGGCTTCGATGCGCACTGGCGCGATCCGCTCGGCAGCCTCGAATTGCGCGAGGAGGATTTTGCGTGGGTCACGCGCAAGCTGATGGAAATCGCCGACAAGTCGGCCGAGGGGCGGATCGTCTCCGTGCTGGAAGGCGGTTACGATCTGCAAGGCTTGCGCGATTCGGTGGCCGTGCACGTCGCTGCGCTGATGAACAACTGACGCGAACAGCTTCCCTCGCTGCTGCAAATCGCGCTACATTGCCGCCATATTGCGCCCGCAAATCGTTTCTAGATTCCGCAGCGCTATCACCGATTTCAGGACTCGCAACTCGGAAAGCGATCATGGCCGACACCACGCATGCGGACATCAAGAAGCTCAGCTTCGAACGCGCGATCGAGGAATTGGAAACGATCGTGAAGCGCCTCGAGGACGGCAAGGTGCCGCTCGAGGAATCGGTTGCTATCTATGAGCGCGGCGAAAGCCTCAAGCGGCGCTGCGAAGAACTGCTGCGCCAGGCCGAGGCCCGCGTCGACAAGATCACCACCGACGCCTCCGGTCAGGCTGCGGGCACCGAGCCGCTCGACGTCCAGTAAGTTCGGACAACAGAATCATCGCCGCGATGATCTTGCCCCGGTCGTCCCCGCGAAGGCGGGGAACCGTCACCGGCACGATTACGAGCCTTTAAGAGCTATTTCCCACCTTCAGATGCCCAAAACGTGAGACTTATCGCCACCGCCTAACGGATTGGCATGACTTTGGAATTGGTATAAGCCACGGGTCCGTTTCGGACCTTTTTGGGCATTTTTCCATGCCGGGCCGGACGACCCCAAAATCATTGCGGATATCCTGAAGTGTCAAATTCGAGCAAGACTCCCCTCCTCGACGCCGCGCCGACGCCGGACCTTCTGCGCAAGCTTAAGCCTGAGCAGTTGCGCCAGTTCGCCGATGAACTGCGGCTGGAGACCATCGATACCGTGTCGGTGACCGGCGGCCATTTCGGAGCCGGCCTCGGCGTCGTCGAACTGACCACTGCACTTCATTACGTGTTCAACACGCCCGCGGATCGCATCATCT